>JBBSDI010000001.1:0-41950 GCA_038249585.1 Lysobacterales bacterium
CATTGGGTGGGTGGGCACTGAGCGGGCTCTTCGCGCTGTCGCTGGCCAGCGGTGCATTGTTTGCGCGATTCGTGCCGTGGCTGATGATTCGTCGCGGCTACCGCCCGGGCGCGCCGTCGAACTCCTCGATGGCGTTCATGTGGGCGGCCATCGTGCTCGGCGTGTGCGCGGGGGCGATCGGCTACGCCGTCGCCGCACGCTGGTTCGCAGCCTGATCCGCGGCGCTGGCCGAAGTCAGGGTTGGCGCGCCGGCGGGAGTGCAAACAGACACACTTTTCTGGAGCCCCGAAGACTGCAACCGATGATGGATGCATCCGAACCCCGAGTCGCTGTACGGATTCGAGCACCGGGCACCTGCCGCACTTCGATATCGGTCACGACAAACACCGCATGTCGAAGGAATTCATTCAGATACGCATCGGCACGCCGATTGCTTTGGGTGCTGGAACCAGCGGACACGCCGATCAACGAATTCCGCATCGCTGTACGCAACCTGCAGCGCCAGCCCGGGTTCCTGCTCACCACGGTGTTGAGCCTGGCGCTCGGCATCGGCCTGGTCGCGACCCAATACAGCCTGATCGACGGCGTGCTGCTGCGTCCACTGCCGTTTCCGGATGGCGAGCGCATCTGGCATGTGGCCCGTGCCCTGAACAATCTCGATCGCGGTTGGCGACCGGTGATGCTCGATGAGTTCGTGGCCCAGCGCGAGCAGCAGGTTTCATTCGACAAGCTTGCCGCGTTCCGCGCCGGGTCCTACAACCTGGTCAGTGGCAGCGGCGCGCCGCAGCGGATGTGGGGATCAGCGGTGGACCAGGCATTCTTCGACCTGCTGGGTGTGCGTCCGCTGCTGGGTCGCAGTTTTCTCAGAGGCGAAGACAGCGCGGGCCAACCACTGCGGGCGGTGATCGGCTTCGCGCTCTGGCGCGACGGGTTCGGCTCGGATCCTGCGGTGCTGGGCCGCAGCGTGCAGCTCAACGGCGAGAGCGCCGAGATCATCGGCGTGATGCCCGAGGGCTTTGTGTTTCCATCGACCGAGAGTGTGTGGGTGAACTTGCGACTGCCCGCGCCCGGTGCCGCGGTCGGGCCGGACAACAGCGTGGAAGGACTCGGGCTCCTCAAGTCCGGCGTCGCGGTCGACGCTGCAGGCACTGAGCTCGAGCTTGCCGCGCAGCGCTTTCGCGCAGCGCAAGGACTGCCTGTCGACGATGTTCCGCGCTTGCGGGTGCAGCGCATGCAGCGCGCCTACAACGGTGGCGCGACCCAGACCCTGTTCGGCGCGATGCTGGCGATGACCGTGTTCGTACTGCTGCTGGCGTGCATCAACGTGGCCAACCTGCTGTTCGTGCGCGGCGCAGACCGCGCGCGCGAGCTTGCCGTGCGCGCAGCGCTGGGTGCCGGGCGTGGCCGCATCGTGCGCCAGCTGCTGGTCGAAAGCCTGGTCATCGCGGCACTCGGCGCACTGGCCGGCATCGCGCTGGCGGCTGTCGGTGTGAGCTTGCTGCAGTCGCAGGTCAGCGCGCGCGTCGACGTGGCGGGCTGGATGTACTTCGATCTCAATCCGCGCGTGCTGGCTGTAGCGATAGGCGCTTCTGCGCTGGCCGGCGTGCTGGCGGGCGGGCTGCCCGCACTGCGCGCCGCGCGGATCGATCTCGCCCAGGTACTGCGCGCCGACGGTCGCGGCAGCGTCGGCGGCGGCCCCGGTCGCACGCGTGGCTGGCTGGCTGCCGGCCAGCTCGCGTTCGCCTGTACTGCATTGGTCATCGCCACCCTGCTCGCCACCAGCGTCGCGCGCACCGGCAAGCTGACCCTGGCCTACGATCCAGAATCGCTGCTGATCGGGCGGATCGAACTGCAGGGTCCGGCCTATGCCGACGCCGCCAGTCGCGGGCGCTTCTATGCGCAGTTGGTCGAGCGCGTGGCCGCGACCCCTGGCGTGGCCGCTGCCGCTGCCAGCAGTCGCGATCTGGTGCAACCCGGGGTGCTGTCGTCGCTGCGCATCGCGGGCGAGACCTATCCACGCGCGCAGGATATGCCCGAGGCCCAACTCGAAGTGGTCACTCGCGATTATTTCGCGGTGGTCGGCCAGCGCGCGATCGCCGGCCGCATGTTCGACACCCGCGACCGCGTCGACAGCGCGCCGGTGGCACTGGTGAACCAGAGCTTCGCGGCACGCCATTTCGACGGCCGCGACCCGCTCGGCATGCGCATCCAGCGCGGCACGCCGGATGCGCCATGGGCGACGGTGATCGGCGTGGTGCCCGATCTGAACATGCAGGGCGTGGGCAACGGCGGCAGTGGTGCGGGCTGGTACCTGCTGCACGACCAGGTCGGCTGGGGCTGGATGGAGTTGCTGGTGCGCGCGACCGACGGCCACGCGGCCGCGCTCGGCGACGCGGTGCGAACCGCGGTTGCCGCGGTCGATTCCGAGCAGCCGGTGCACACCATCCGCACCTTGTCCGAGCGCGCCGATCGCGGCCTCGCGGGTCTGTCGATCATGAGCGGGATGGCGAGCGTGTTCGGCGCCGCCGCGCTGCTGCTGGCGGCCATCGGCGTGTTTGGCGTGGTCGCCTACGGCGCGCGCATGCGCGGCCGCGAGTTCGGGCTGCGCATCGCGCTGGGTGCCAGTCGCCGCGGCGTGATCGGCCTGCTGCTGCGGCAGAACGCCGCGGTGGCGCTGGCCGGCATCGCTACCGGCATCGGCGGCGGCTTCGTGCTCAGCCGTCCACTGGCGCCATTACTGCCGGCGGTTTCGGCGGATGACCCGTGGATCTATTGCGCGGTCGCCGCCGTGTTGGTCGCCACTACCGCGTTGGCCTGCTGGCTGCCCGCGCGGCGCGCAGCGTCGGTCGATCCGCTGAGCGCTTTGCGTGGCGATTGACCCCGGCGCCGCGGATTCGCGCGGCATCGGTCTTGTTTTGGGAGATGCCGTTGTCGGGGCCGTGAACCATGCACCGTGCGCGGCTGGATAACTGCCAACCGGCACACAACACCGGCGGGCGGTCGAATCCGACCATAACGACATGAACAGGCCCATCCGCGCTTTTCCCCACTTCTGCTTCCGCCTCGCCAGCATTGTGTGCATGGCTATCGGCCTGCTTGCCGTCATGCCTGCGCGCCCGGCCTTGGCCGCCATCAACACCGACCTCAGCTATGTCGATCCCGCCTCGGCGCGGTTCACGCGATTCAAGGCCTTCGTAGACCAGGCGCTCAACGGCAGCCCAGGCTATGACTTCAAGGCCATCGACGCCGTGTACGCGTGGCGTATCACCAACAACGCCGCGTACTGCAATCTGGCCGTGAGCAAGGTCGAGGCACAGGTGGCAACCGCCGAGGCCGAAATCGCAGCAGGCCGCCGCCCGGCGGTGGCCGCCGACTCCTATCTGGAGGTCGGCGTGATGATCCGCGACGTCGCGATCACCTATGACTGGTGTGCGGCGTTCACCACCGGCAGCCAGCGCACACGTTGGGCCGCATACGCCGAGCAGGCGATCTGGAACATCTGGAACTACCAGCAGGCGCGCTGGGGCAGCGTCACCTTCCCCTGGTCGGGCTGGTCGGTGAACGATCCGGGCAACAACTACCACTTCAGTTTTCTCGAAGCGACGATGTACTGGGCGCTGGCGTCCAACAGCGCGACGTGGCGCAATTTCATCGTCAACCAGAAGTTTCCAGCACTGCAGCAGTACTACGCCAACCTGCCGGGCGGCGGCTCGGGCGAAGGCACCGGCTACGGGCTGGCGCAGGGTCGTCTGTTCGAGATCTACAGGATCTGGCGCGACGCCACTGGCACCGATCTGTCGGCGAGCAACGTGCACCTCGACGATTCGCTCGACTACTGGATTCACGCCACCGTGCCGACGCTCGACCGGGTCGCACCGATCGGCGACCAGTCGCGGGTGTCGTACCCGCAGCTGTGGGACTACCACCGCAACGTGCAGCTGCAGGCGCATGCGATGGGGCACGACAGCGCAGGTCGCGCGCGAGCCCAGTGGTGGCTGTCGTCGATTTCGATTCCGCAGATGACCAGCGGGTTCAACTTCCGTAACGATCTGCTCTCGCCAGCCATCGGCGGCGCCCCGCCAACCGTGCTGCACCACCACGCCACCGGACCGGGACATCTGTTTGCGCGCAGCGACTGGAGCAGCAGCGCGATGTGGCTGTCGTTCGTGGCCGGCCGCTACAACCAGTCGCATGCGCACAAGGACCAAGGCGCCTTCAGCCTGTTCCAGGGCGATTTTCTGGCAGTCACCGAAAACGTCTTCAGCCGCAGCGGCATCCAGCAGGGCTCGGACGTGCACAACGTGGTGCGCTTCGTATCCGGCGGGCAGCCCGTACTGCAGCGCGAGGGAACCACATCCACGATGGTCGTCACCCAGGGTGCCGGTGGCGCGATCGAAGTGGACGCCAACCTGACGCCGTCGTTTGCCGGCAATGCTGCGGTCACCAACTGGCGGCGTCAGCTGTCATTCGCCAATCGCGCGCTGCGGGTGCGCGACACCTTCGTCAAGGGCGCCGGCGTTGAGGCCATGTTCCAGGTCAACACGCCCGTGATCCCGGTGGTCAGCGGCCGCAGCGCGCGCGCCGGCAACCTCACCATCACGGTAGTCAGTCCTGCCGATGCGACGCTCAGCGTGCTGGAGTGGCGCGGCGTGGACCCAGCCGAGTTCACCCGCGGCTACCGTCTCGACGTGCGCGGCAGCGGCGCCGAATTCGTGGTCGATTTCAGCACCGGCGACAGCGTGTTCGGCAACAGCTTCGAGTGATCGGCTGCGACGGATCCGCGGCTGGCGAGCTGGTGCAAACGATCAGCTGCGCGTGGAGCGCGGCCGGTTACCGAACAGCTCCGGCATCGCCAGCTGTGCGGCGAACATCGCGGCACTGGTATCGCGCTCGACCGCGATCCGACGCAGCGCGTACCAGTCGGCGCTGGCCAGCGGATTGACGCCCGCAATGTAGCTGCACGCGATGCGATAACCCAGCGTGCGGGCGATATCGATCACGCGCGCATCATAGGCATCGCTACCGCCGACCGGATAGGCCAAGGCAAGCGGTGCGGCGCCGAGCTCGTGCGCGATGCGGTCGCGGGAGGTCGCCAGTTCGTACTCGATCCCAGACGCATCGAGCTTGGCCAGCATCCGATGATGCACGCCGTGCGATCCGACCTCCATGCCGGCCGCGTGCAGCGCGCGCACCTGGTCCCACGACATCGGGCGGCAGTTGACCGATGCGCGCGCTGGCCCGACACCACAATCCGACTCGATCGCGACGATAGCTTCCTGTTGCGCGCGACCATCGAGCGCCTTGAGCCGGTCCAGGACCGTGGCAACCACCGCGCGGCGCGAAGCGCGCGATTCGCCCAGTTCGAGGCTCAGCTCCTGCTTGTGCAGTTGCAGGCGCCCGACCGCTGCGCTGAGGATCGCATGCGCAACCCAATCGAATGCGTACGGCAAACCGCTGTCGATGTGCCCGGTGGAGACAAAGAACGTGGCCGGCACGCCCAACTCGCGCAGGATCGGCAGGGCCACGTCGTGGTTGTCGTCGTAGCCATCGTCGAAAGTCACGATCACCGCATTGCGCGGCGGTTCATGGCCTGCGTCGCGCAAGGCCAGCACGTCGCGGAAGCGCAACGGCCTGTAGCGGTCGCGCAGGTGACGCATCTGCGCACGAAAGCCCTCGGCATCGGCGCTCAGCAATTCGACGTCGAAATCGAAATGTTCGGCATCGATGCGCGGGGCGATGCGGTGATAGGCCAGGATGCGCAGGTCGTGGCGGAAACCGGCGCGCACGCGGCGCAGCAGCGGCAGCACTCGCCAGCGGTCGCACAGCGCTGCAAGGCGCTCCCGGCGACCGGGCGTGGACTGCCGTTGCGCGCCGGCACCGGCGCTGCGGGTGTCAAACAATGTGGCGGACCGATCCATGCTCTCCCCAGCACTTCGCCCCAGCACTTCGCTCCGGCGCGCAGCAGTCTCGAAAACCGTGCTGGTGCGGGCAACCGTTTTGGCCCGCTCACGGGTTGACGCTGCGAGGCCGAGTGTGGGGCAATAGTGGCATATCCCGCCTCCACTCCATGAGGGCGGGCGGGTTTCGCCATCAGGGAGCGTCCACAACGGCATGGCGATCGCAAACCGCCTCTGGCGCCACTGGCGCATCAAAGGCCTGGTGCAGGGGGCGCTTGGTCGCTTGCCCGGCGGTGTCGGGCTGAACAGCACCTTGCAGCGCAAGCTTGGTGAACTGCGCAATCCGCAGGCCAACTTTGATGCCAAGGTGGGCGACTGGCAGGGTCTGATGGGACTACTGCAGACGGCCGGTCGAGCCTCGGTGGAGGGACTGACCCTGGTCGAGGTCGGTACCGGCTGGTACCCGACCAATCCGCTGCTGTTCGCGCTGGCCGGTGCGCGCACCTGTCACACCTACGACATCGTGCGCCACCTCGATGCGGCGATGTGCGAGCGCCTGCTGGCGCACCTGGAGTCGAAGCTGCCACTGGTGTGCGCGCTATCGGGGCGCGCAGCCGACGCGGTCGATGCGCACTACCGCCGGATGCGCGCCGCGCGCGGCATACACGCGCTGTTGCGAGCCGCAGGCATCGTCTACCACGCGCCGGGCGATGCCAGCGCCACCGGTCTGGCGGAAGGCTCGGTCGACCTGGTGTTCTCCAACAGCGTGCTCGAGCACGTGGAGCCTGTGCTGCTGCCGAGCCTGATGGGCGAGTCGCGACGCCTGATCGGCAGTCGCGGCGTGGTCCTGCATGCAGTGGCGTGCAACGACCACTACGCGCACTTCGACCGCGCGATCTCGTTCGTCAACTACCTGCGTTACGACGATCAGGCGTGGTCGCGCTGGAACAACCCGCTGAACTACCAGAACCGCCTGCGAGCACCGGACTTCATCGACGCCGCGCGCGCTGCCGGGCTCGAGATCGTGCATGAGGCGCGCGCGGTGCGCGCCGGCACGCTCGAGGCCCTGGCCGGAATGCGCGTGGCGCAGCGCTTCGCCCACTATGCGCCGGATGATCTGGCGGCGACCACGGTCAACTTCGTCGCGCACACGCCTGCCTGAGCCCGCAGCGCACGCTGCGCGGACGACCTCAGGGACGCGATCGGGTGTAGTGGTTCAGGTAACACCGCGCCATTGCCGCCAGCGAGCCGTGCGCCTCGACCCAGGCGCGCCCCGCGGCGCCCATGGCCGCCGCGCGCGCCGGATCGTCCAGCAGTGAACCCAGCGCGGTCGCCAGCGCAGCCGGATCGCCCGCCGGAACCAGCCGGCCATTGATCCGGTCGGCGACGATCTCGCAGTTGCCGCCAACATTGGTGGCCACGATCGGAAGACCCGCGGCACAGGCTTCCAGCAGGGCGATCGAATAGCCCTCGGTGCGCGAGGACATGGCGTAGACGTCGAAGCCGCGCAGCAGGCGCGGCACGTCGCTGCGGTCGCCGAGGGCGAGCACGCGCGCAGCCACGCCGGCGTCGCGCGCGGCGGCCTCGAAGGCAGCGCGCAGCGCACCATCGCCGACCCACGCCAGCGCGGTGTCGGGCCGGGCGGCGTGCAGGATGCGGAAGGCCTCGACCATGCCCGCCGGGTCCTTGGCCCAGTTCAGGCGACCCACCGCGCCGACGATGCGGGTGCCCGGCGGCAGGCCCAGTTCGGCCGCCAGCGCGGCGCGCGCGCGCGCGCCGCCAGGCACGAATGCGTCGAGGCGGATACCGTTGGGCACCGCGACCAGCTTCGCCGCCGGCACCAGTCCGGCGGCGGCGACCTGGGCGCGCGCGGCCTCGCACACGGTGGCGACCACATCGGTGCGCGTCAGCGCACGGCGGAACAGCCACTCGCGGCGACCCCCGGCCTGCTGCACGCCCATGCCGTGGCGGGTGTTGACCGTGCAGCGAGGGCGCTGGCCGAGCGCGGCCAGCACACCATGGTAGTGCGCAACGGCGTTGTGGGTATGCAGCACTTCGGGGTGCTGCGCGCGCAGCACCCCGCGCAGCCGGCCGATCGCAGCGACATCCAGCCCGGCACGCTTGCCGCATGCATGGACTGGCACGCCCGCGGCCTCCAGCTCGCCGGCCAGCGACCCGCGCTCGAACAGGCAGGCCACCTGCACCGCGCAACCGCTCTCATGCTGCGCGCGCGCGAGGTCGATCACCACCCGCTCGAGCCCGCCGCGGTTGAGATTCTCGACCACGTGGGTGATGCGCAGGCCCGCGATCATCCGAGGTCCGACATCGTCACGCGCACCTTGCCGGACGGCCCCAGCGGCAGTTCATCGACCAGCACGAAGTGGATCGCCATCGCCTCGCCAAACACCCGCGCGATCTGCTCGCGGGCGCGCTGCTCGCCGGCCGTACCCCAGCCAGCGTCGACCACCAGACTGATCTCGAGGCGGTCGGCCGCACGCTGGTTCACGCGGAATCCGAGCACGCCCGGAGTATCGTTGAACACGAACGGGATGAACTCGCCTGGCACCACGCGGCCGTCGGGCGTGCGCAGGGCGTCGAGGGTGCGCCCGACCACCTTGGCCAGCCGCGTCAGCCCGCGCCCGCAGGTGCATGAGCCTTCGGCCGGCACCGCGGTGTCGCCGTTGAGATAGCGCACGAAGGGCATGCCCAGGTTGTGCAGGTCGGTAATCGCCAGTTGGCCGATCTCGCTGCCGTCGGTGACCGGCTGACGGTCGACGACCTCGACCACCAGGTGATCGGCGTTGGTGTGCAGGCCGTCCTGCGCCTCGCACTCCGAGGCGACCAGCATGAACTCGCGGCATCCATAGGTGTTGTAGGCCTTGCAGCCGAAGGCGCGCTCGATCAGCTCGCGCTGGAAGCCGTGCATGGCCTCGGCTGCGCCAAGGATCGATTGCGGTGCGTGCACGCGGCGCTTGTTGTCGATGAGCCACTGCGCCAACCGCACGATGGGATTGACGTAGCCGACGATGACCTCCGGCCGATAGCGGTCGATCTGATCGGCATACACCGTCATGTTGGCGTCGGCCATCAGGTAAGTGTTGAGCATGCGGCGGTTGAAGGCGCTGTGGTAGAGGCGGTCCTTGAGTTTGTGCGCGGTGATCCCGCCATCGACCGGCGCGCCCCACAGGTAGAGCGTGCGCCGACCCATGCGCGAGCCGGCCCAGCGATAGCCGCGCCACATCACCGCGATGCGCCGCTCGAAGCTCTCGCGCGTATAGCCGAGCTTGAGCGGCTCGCCGGTCGAGCCGCTGGTCGATTTGTACAGCATGCTGCCGCGCCGGCTGCGCGCGTGCATGTCGTCGTAGTGAGCGCGGATGTCGGCCTTGGTCAGCAGCGGCAGGCGCGCGAAGTCGTTCAGACTGCGGATGTCATCGGGGCAGGCGCCGACAGCCGACCATGCGCGCCGATAGTACGGGACCTCGTCCCAACAGTGGCGCAGCAGGCGGCTGAGCTTGTCCCACTGCAGGGCCGCAATCTGCTCAGGGCTCAGCCACTGATTGCGCTCGTACTCGGCCAGATAGCGCAGGGTCTCGCGCCGCCGCAACCCGCGCTCGTAGAACGGGAACAGCACTCGGCGGAAAACGGCTTCGTACGCCGAGCTCACGCGGCCTCCCGCGCCGCGCGGCGTTCGGCCCAGTCGAGCAGCCGCACGGCGACCGCCGGCCGCGAGCGTGCGAAGCGCTGATGCAACGTCTTGAGGTAGTCGATGTCGCGCGCGGTCCAGCAGCCCAGCAGCAGAGTCGCAGGTGCATAGATGCCGACCACCACGACGCCGCCGGCGGCGGCAGCGACCAGCGGGTGCCCGGCCCAGTGCAGGGGTGCAGCGCAGGCGGCGGCCACGCCGCCGGCGAGGAACACCCGCGCCATCCGCCCCCACGGCAGGCGCGCGCCGCTGGCATGGATCGCTGCCCCCACGTAGGCGCAGGCGGTGACCGAGGTCGCGATCGTATAGGCGACCACCGCGCCATCGAGGCCGTGGCTGCGGATCAGGAGCACGTCCAGCGCCAGCTTGAGCACACCGCAGCCCAGCGACACCCACAGCACGGTGTGTTGACGATCGGCGCTCATCAGCAGGCTCGACGCGCCCTGCGACATCACCGCCATCGCCTTGCCGATCAGGATCACCGCGAAGGCGCCGCCGGCCGCGAGGTAGGCCTGGCCATACAGCACGGCCATGATCGGCTGCGCGAACAGCACACCGAAGGCCAGCAGTGGCGCGGCCAGCATCGCGAGGTAAACAGTCGCACTGGCGAAGCGCTGCTTGGCGATGTCCGCGCCCTCGCCCAGCGCCTTGGCCATCATCGGCAGCAGCAGGATGCCGAACACGCCCGGCACTAGCAGGGTGGCGCCGTCGGCGATCTGGTAGGCGACCTTGAAGATGCCGGCCGCCTCGGGCGCACCGAACAGGTTGAGGAACATGACCTCCACCTCGCTGGCGGTGAGGTAGGTCACGGTCACGATCGCCGCGGTGATCCGCATGTGGCGCAGCACCCGCGCGCGCAGCACAGGCGGCAGCACCGTGCCGGCCGGCGACGGCGGCACGAGGCCGGCGACCTGTCGCGACGAAACCAAATAGAAAACCGCGCTGCTGATGGCGAACACCGCCAGGAAACCCTCCACCGGCGCGTGCAGGAAAAAGGCCGCCGCCACCAGCGCGAGGTTGATCGGGGTGGCCACCGCAGCGATCACCGCGTTGGCGCGGAAGTGCTCGAAGCCCTTGGCCACGCCGACGTTGAGCATGTAGGTCGCGCGCAGCGCGGTGGAAATCGCCATGATGGCGAACAGCAGGCCGTGGTTGAAGCCCGCCATCAGGCGATCGCCGGCACTGAAGAACACCGCCGCGCCAATCACCAGCACTACCGCGAGGAAGATCCGTTGCGCACGGCGCAGGTACGCCAACAGCGGCGCGATCAGCTCCGGCGTGCCCGCGCCGCGCAGCTCGGCGATGAACTTGATCACCCCGCCGGCGGTGCCGGAGTTGGCGGCAGTCATGCTCACGGCGATGAACCAGATCACCAGGCCGTAGGTGCCGAAATCGCCCGGCCCCAAGTCGCGCGCGATCAGGATCGAAGTCAGCATGCCGAGGAAATACTCGATGTAGACCGCCACCGTGGCGAAGCCGGTGTTGCGCAGGGTGGCGCTACGGGTGCTCATACGAGGGCGAGCAGGACCTTGACCACAATATAGAGGCCGACCACGCCGATGCAGCCCACCACCGGCCACAAGACCAGATCGCGCGAGAGCGGGAAGGCGGGCAGGTCCGGCGCGCGGCGGCGCGCCTCCATGTACGTGCCGACCATCAGCGCGGCCAGCAGATAGATCACCACCACGTAGGTGCGGCTGAGGAAGAACGCGCAGACCATGCAGCCGGCAAACGACAGAAGCAGAGTCAGCGCCACCCGGCGGTCGTCGGCAACCAGACCCGTCGCGCCGTCGGCGGCCAGCGGATGGCGCAGCATCGCCAGCAGCATGAGCACGCAGTAGGTGAGGAACGCGACCCAGATCGTGAAGCCGACGATCCCGTTTTCGGCCAGCACCAGCACGAAGGAGTTGTGCGCGGTCAACCGGTAAAGATCGCTGAACTGATTGGTGCCGACGCCGAACACCGGGCTGGACAGGAACATTTGCAGGCCTTCGTACCAGGCCTCGACGCGGCCATGGGCGGAGGCCTCGCTGACATCGAGCTCCTGCAGACGCGAGGGCAGCACCAGCATCGCCACGAAGCCCACGGCACCGAAGAGCCCGGCCACGAAGGCGCCGTAGCGCCGCCAGGCGAACAGCCCCGCCACTGCCGCAGTGGCGAGCAGGGTGCCGCGCGAGTCGGTGAGGAAGATCGCGTACAGCAGCACCCCGGCTGCGGCCAGCCAGAACAGCCTGCGCAGACCCATCAGGCCACCGCGGCTGCCGAGGTAGAACACCATCGGCAGCACGATCACGAACAGCATGCCGAGGTCGTTGGGGTCGTTGAAGATGCCGAGATACTGGATGCGGCCGTCCTGGATCAGCGGCACGCCGGTCCAGCCGATGCCACTGGCCTTCTGGTCGATGCCGTGGACCGCCGGCACCAAGGTCAGCAGCGCCAGGGCCACCATCAGCGAGCGCACGCGCTCGCGGCGGGTGATCGCGTTGGCGACCACCACGAACAAGGCCACCGCCGGGCCGAAGCGCTCAAGCACTTCCAGCGAGCCGCCTACCCATCCGGTCAGCGCGATCGACAGCATCGCCACACCGAGGAAGCAGAACAGCAGTGGAAACTGCGGCGCGGCGAAGTTGCGGGTGCCGTTGAACAACCAGGCCACAAGCGCGCCACCAAGCGCGATCTGCAGCCATGGGATGCCCGAGTCCACATATGCCGGATATTCGTGCGGACGCACGATCACCAGCGCCAGGTAGAGCAGGATGAACAGGAACATGCGGCTGGCTGCGGACTTCGGGTTGCGCGGTGGCCAGGCGGTGATCGATGCAGGCGCCCTGACCCGAGCGCGAACGGTATCACTTCGTGACGGCAGCCTGTGGGGCGGTTCGCGGGCGTGCCACGCACGGGTCGGACGGTCATAATGGCGGGCGCGCCCGAAAGCGGCTGTCCACACTGCAAATGCGCGACCGCGAACGACAGGGATCACTGATGCAACAGGCGACTTCTTCGAGTGGCGCCGGATGCCCCGCGCTCGACGCGGCGCGCGCGGGCCAACCGCAGTGACGGTCGGCCTGCGCCCGCGGCCGCGCAGTCTGCTGCTGCTGCGCTGTTTGCCGCAGCGCTTGATCGCGTCGACGGCCAGTGCGGCTGGTGGCTCGATCTATCTGACCTTCGACGACGGTCCGCACCCGCAGCACACCGCGCCGTTGCTCGACGTGCTCGGCCGGCACGGCGCCAAGGCAACGTTTTTCCTGATCGGCGAGTCGGCGCGTCGGCGCCCGGATCTGGTGCGCCGGATCGCCGCCGAGGGGCATGCAATCGGCAACCATTCGCACACGCATCCGGAGTTCCGCAAGCTTGGCCTCGCCGCGCAGCTGGCCGAGTTCGATATGGCAGAGCGCGCCCTGCGTGAGATTGTCGGCGAGGTCCCGATTCCCTTGCGCACGCCACGTGGTGCGCTGCCGCCGCGGCTGGTAGCCACCGTTGCCGCTCAGGGCCGCCCGATCGTGTTCTGGTCGTACAATTCGCTCGACTACCGTCGGGGCGACCCCGCCGACGTGCTGAGCATGATGCGCGCCAAGCCCCCGCGCGCGGGGGACATCGTGCTCATGCACGATGACGGTCCCGCCGCCGGCATCGTTCTCGACGCACTGCTGCCCGAGTGGCACGCCGTCGGATTGGTCGCGCGCGCGCTGCCGCCGACATTGGGGCGTGCATGAACTGGCTAGTGTTCGCCGCGCTGCTGGGCTCGGCTGCAGTGGTACTGATCGCGCTGGCGATCCGCTCGCGCAACCTGCAGATCTGGCTGCCCGACTACCTGCGCGGCCGCCGCCGGCCGAAGGTCGCGGGGCCGACCCACGTGGTGTTCTGCTTCGTCGACCACTTCGAGCCAGGCTGGGGCAAGGCCGACTTCGCCACCCAGTCGCACCGCGTGCAGCGCTGGTGCAGCGAGTACCGCGCGCTCGCCGGGCGCCACCGCGACGCCAACGGCGTGCACCCGCAGCACACCTTCTTCTATCCGGAAGAGGAATACGCGCCCGAGCATCTGGACGCCCTGCAGTCGCTGTGCGCCGATGGCTTCGGCGAGATCGAGGTGCACCTGCACCACGACAACGACACCGAGGCCAACTTCCGCGCCACCATCGCGCGCTTTTGCAACCTGCTGCACGAACGCCACGGCTGCCTGCCGCGCGACCCGCGCAGCGGCGCGCTGCGCTTCGGCTTCATCCATGGCAACTGGTGCCTGGACAATTCACGACCCGACGGCCTCTGGTGCGGCATCAACAACGAACTGGTGCTGCTGCGTGAACTGGGTTGTTATGCTGACTTCACGCTGCCTTCGGCGCCCAGTGACACCCAGACCGCGACCATCAACAGCATCTACTACGCCACCGACGATCCAACGCAGCCGAAATCGCACGACCGCGGCGTGCCGGTGCGGGTCGGCGTTGCGCCCAGCGGCGACCTGCTGCTGGTGCAGGGCCCGCTGGGCCTGAACTGGAAGCAGCGCCGCGCCGGCATCATGCCGCGAATCGAAAACGCCGACGTGCGCGGAGGTCAACCGCCGACGCCCGCGCGGGTCGACGCGTGGATCGACACCGGTATCCATGTCGAGGGCCGGCCGGAGTGGGTGTTCGTCAAGATCCACACCCACGGCACCCAGGACCGCGACATCGATACCCTGCTCGGCGCACCGGTGGATGCGATGCACGCTTATCTCGAGTCGGCCTACAACGACGGCCACACACACGTGCTGCACTATGTCACCGCACGCGAGATGTACAACATCATCAAGGCCGCGGAAGCCGGACACAGCGGCAATCCGCATCAATACCGTGATTTCGATCTGCCGCCGCCACCGCTGCGGGCCGGGCGACCCCGGGTGGTGACGTGAGCGCCGCCCAGGGCGCCAAGGACGGATTGGTCAGCGTGGTCATGCCCGTGTACAACGCGGGCGTCTGGCTCGCAGATTCGATCGGCAGCCTGCTCGCGCAGCAGTTCGGCGACTGGGAGCTGCTGGCGGTCGACGACTGCTCGACCGACGATTCGCTCGCGCGGCTGCGCCAGTGGGCCGCACAGGACAGCCGCATCCGCCCGCTTGCGTTGCCCTGCAACGGCGGTGTGGCGGCAGCGCGCAATGCCGGCATCGATGCCGCGCGCGGGCGCTGGATCGCGTTCCTCGATGCCGACGACCGCTGGGCGCCGGCCAAGCTCGAACTGCAGGTGGCCGACATGCGTGCGCGCGATCTGGAGATCAGCTACACCGCCTACCAGCGCGTGCGCGAGGACGGCAGCGCGCTCTCGCACGTCGACCCACCCGCCGAGGTCGACTATGCGCGCATGCTGCGCAGCAACCACATCGGCAATCTGACCGGCATGTACGACCGCCGCCTCGGCGTGGCGCACTTCCGCAAGGTCGGTCATGAGGACTATGTGTTCTGGCTCGAAATGGTACGCCGCGCCGGGCGCGCCGCACGGGTGCCGCACGCACAGCCATTGGCGTACTACACCGTGCGCGGTGGATCGGTGTCGTCGAACAAACTGCGCGCGGCTGGCTGGCAATGGCGCATCTACCGCGAGATCGAAGGCCTCGGTCTGGTGCGCTCCAGCGGGCTGATGCTGCACTACCTAACGCACGCCCTGCGCAAGCGCCGCAGTTGAGTGCGATGGGCGCAGCAACTACTTCCGCCGGCAAGATCCCCTCGCTCGATGGCCTGCGCGGCATCGCGATCATGCTGGTCCTGATCGGGCATCTGCATGCAACGCCGAATTTTCCCGAGCTGGGCCTGGAACATCTGCTGGGCGACTACGGCCTGCTCGGCGTGCGGGTGTTTTTCGTCATCTCGGGCTATCTGATCACCACCCTGCTGCTGCGCGAACTCGCGCAGCACGGCAACATCTCGCTGCGTGCCTTCTATGCGCGCCGTGCTCTGCGCATCCTGCCCGCGTCGCTGGCTTTCCTGCTCGCACTGGTCGCCGCCGATCTGCTCGGCTGGATCGATCTCGCCGCAGTCGACTTTTTGGCCGCATTCACCTGGACGGTGAACTACCTGCCGGTTCCCGCGTGGGAAATCGGCCACCTGTGGTCGCTGTCGGTGGAAGAGCAGTTCTATCTGGTCTGGCCGCTGGCCATCGCACGCCTGGGCGTGCGTCGCGCCACACTGCTGGCGCTCGGATTCTTCCTCATCGCGCCACTGTTGCGGGTGGCGATGCGGGTGTTCATCGACGACACCGCGGTCGAGGACCTGCCGGTGTTCCCGGCGGTCGCCGACGGACTCGCAATCGGCTGCCTGTTCGCGATCTGGCGCGATCGATTGCGCGAGATGGCGTGGTATCGCGCCGCCGCCGAGCCTGTGTGGCTGCTCATCCAGGTGCCGACGATCTTCGTGATCCATCACCTGAGCCAATCTTGGGCGGTGTTCGATCTGTTCGGCTATCCGCTGCTGCTGGTGCTGATCGCGATGATCGTCGAGGCCAGTACGCGCTGGGATCCGCAGCGGCTTGCGGTGCGCATACTTAACTTCAAGCCACTGGTGTGGGTCGGATTGCTGAGCTATTCGCTGTACCTGTGGCAGCAGCCGTTCCTGCACCACCGGCTGCACGCCACGCACACCACGTTTCCGCTCAACCTGCTGCTGACGCTGGCCTTCGCGATGCTCTCGTACTACCTGCTGGAACGGCCGCTGCTGCGCCTGCGCAGCCGCTTTGCGCGGGTCGCCCCCAGCGCCGAACAGGCGGGTCGCTGAGCCATGGCAGCGATCGCATTCCACTGTGTCCACGACGCTGCGAGCTTCCGATGACGATCAAGGGCAAGATCGAAAAAGCCGTCCGCCGCAGCTGGATGAAATACGCCATGCGCGGCGTCGGTGGCGCCGACAATCATGCGCGACTGGATCTGGCCTACAGTGTCGCCGATCCATGGCACATGGACTCGCCCACCGAACAGGCGCGTTTTGCCGGCACCAACCGCCTGATCGAGCGCGACATCGGCCGCGTCGGCTCGCTGCTGGAGATCGGCTGCGGCGAGGGCCACCAGACCGAACACCTGGCCAAACTGAGTGACCGGATCTACGGCATCGACGTCAGCGCCAAGGCGATCGAGCGCGCCACGGCGCGACTGCCGCACGCGCAGTTCGCCGCGACCGACATCTACGGCCAGCCGTGGGGCGATGCGCGCGGACGCTTCGCGCTGGTGACCGCCTGCGAGGTGCTGTACTACGTCAAGGACATCCCGGCCACCATCGAGCGCATGTCGCAGCTCGGCCAGGTCTGCCTCGTCACGATCTTCGCGCCGGCGCTGCAGCGGGTCGGCCCGCATCTGGAGCGGTTGCCCGGACTGCACAAGGATTGGATCGGCCACGGCAGCACCGTGTGGCTGACCTGCTGGTGGCGCAATGACTGAGGCAAACGACCCCTTGGCCGGTTTCGGCGTGGTGTATTTCGGCAACGCCTGGAATGCCGAGAACCGCACCAGCAGCCACCATGTCGCGCTGCGCTTGGCGCAACGCATGCCGGTGCTGTACGTCGAATCGCCGGGATTGCGGCGGGTGCAGGCATCCGGCAGTGACTTCAAGCGCGCGCTGCGCAAGCTCGCACAAACCCTGCGTCGCCCGCGCGAAGTGGCGCCAGGCCTGTGGCACTGCACGGTGCCGCAGCTGCCGTTCCGACGCGTGCCGGGCATCGAGCGGCTGAATCGCTGGTTCGGCCGCTTTGCCGTGCGTCGTGCACTGCGCGTGCTGCCGGCCAGGCGCCTGCTGTCATGGTTCGTGGTGCCGCATCCGGGCTTCATGGCCGGCACGCTCGGCGAAGCGCTGTGCGTGTACTACTGCATCGACGACTACGCCGCGCATCCGGGCGTCGATAGCGCATTGATCGGCGAGCGCGACGCGCAGCTCAGCCAGCGCGCCGACCTGCTGTTCGTGGCACCACCGGCCCTGCTGGATGCCAAGCGCGCGCTCAATCCGCGCACTGTCGCGGCACCCCACGGGGTGGATGTGGCGCTGTTCGCGCTGGCAGCCGATTCTGCCACGCCGATCGCCTCGGGTGCCGCCGACCTGCCGCATCCGGTCATCGGCTACATCGGCTCGCTGCACGAGTGGATCGATCTGGAGCTGCTGGAATATCTGGCCCGAGCGCGGCCGCAGTGGAGCTTCCTGCTGGTGGGCCATGCCGCAGTGCCGGTCGATGCACTGCGCGCGCTGCCCAACGTGCGTCTGGTCGGCGCGCAGCCGTATGCGCAGCTGCCGCAGTGGGCGCGGGCCTTCGATGCCGCCATCATTCCCTACCGCCTCAATCGCCAGGTTGCCAACGCCAATCCGCTGAAGCTGCGCGAATACCTCGCCGCCGGCAAGCCGGTAGTCAGCGTACACAATGCCGAGATCGAGAAGTTCGCGCGCTGGGTGCGTATCGTCGATGGCCATCCGGCGTTCCTCGCCGCACTCGATGCGGCACTCGCCGAGGACAGCCCGCAGGCCGCGCGCGAACGCATGGCCACGGTCGCAGACCAGACCTGGGATCGCCGCGTGACCGAGGTGCTCGGTCACGTGCAGGCAGCCCTTACCCATCAGCATTCCTGAAACGAGTCCACCAGCATGAGTACCCGTAACACGCTGCGGATCGCCATCGTCGGCGCCGGCTACGTATCGCAACACCATATCGCCGCACTGCGCGCGCTGGACTTCGTCGAACTGGTCGCGGTGTGCGATCTGGACCTTGCCGCGGCGCGCGCACGCGCGCAAGCCAACGGTATCGGCCGCGCGGCGACCACCCTGGCCGAGATCGCCGATCTCAAGCCCGATGCGGTCTACGTGCTGACCCCGCCGGCCAGTCACGCCACGCTGTCGCACCAGGCGCTCGACATGGGCTGCCATGTGTTTGTCGAAAAGCCGATGGCCGACACGCTGGAAGAATGCGATGCGCTGATCGCCAAGGCGCGCGAACGCGGCCTGCAGATCTCGGTCAACCATTCGGACCGCTTCGATCCGGTGGTGATGGAAGCCCTGCGCATCGCCGGCTCCGGCCGCTGCGGCGATATCGTGTCGGTCGACGTGCTGCGCAGTTCCGAGTACCCGCCGTTCGCCGGCGGCCCGCTGACCGCACAGGTGCGCCAGGGTTCATATCCGTTCCGCGACCTCGGCGTGCATGCGATCTACACCCTGGAAGCGTTCCTCGGCCCGCTGGAGAACTTAGAGGTCGAGCACGCCGCCAGCGGACGCGATCCGAACCTGCGCTTCGACGAGTGGCGCGCGCAGGTGCGCTGCGCGCGCGGCAGCGGTCGCATGCTGCTGTCATGGAACGCGCGCCCGATGGAGAACCGCCTCGTGGTGCGCTGCACGCGCGGTCGCATCGAGGCCGACCGCTTCGTGCAGGTGTGCCGGGTCACGCGCGTGCTGCCGGGTCCGAAGTTCATCGGCATCCTGATCGAGGCCTGGCGCAACGCGCTGCTGGATGTGTTCCGGGTCCCGTGGAGCGTGTTGCGCTTTGCCACCGGCATACTCAAGCCCTCGCCCGGCATCCACCGCGCAGCGGCCGATTTCGCGCGCGCGGTGCACGCCGGCCTGCAGGCACCGATCGATCCGGTCGAAGGTCGGCGCGCGATCGCGGCCTTGGTGCCGGCATGCGCGCAGGCCGATGTCGAGCGCACGCGCGAGCTCGAGGCGCGCTTCGCGCCGTTGGAAGACGTCGATGCGCTGGTCACCGGTGCGGGCGGTTTTCTCGGTCGCGCGCTGGTCGCAGCCCTCCGCGCGCGTGGCCTGCGGGTGCGCGTGCTGCTGCGCCGAGCGTCGACCAGCTACAGCGCGGACAGCGGCATCCAGACCGTGCTCGGCGATCTTGGTGAACCGGCCATCGTCGACCACGCGGTCGCCGGTGCGGCGGTGGTTTATCACCTGGGTGCGGCGATGAAGGGCTGGCCGCAGGAATTCGAGTCGGGCACGGTGTGGGGCACGCGCAACGTGATCGCCAGCTGTCGCAAGCACGCGACCCGCCGCCTGGTGTACGTCAGTTCGATGAGCGTCTACGACCACGCCGGTCGCGACCCTGCCGCACCGATGAACGAGAGCTCCGCATTCGAACCGCATCCGCAGTGGCGCGGCGCCTACACTCGCACCAAACTGATCGCCGAGCAGATGGTCAGTGCGGCGATCCGCGAGCAGCAACTGCCGGCGGTGATCATCCGCCCCGGACAGATCTTCGGGCCCGGCGCCGAGCAGGTAGCCCCCAATGGCGTGATCGGACTCGCCGGCCGCTGGGTTGCGGTGGGCAGTGGCGAGGTCAGCCTGCCGCTGGTCTATCGCGACGACGTGGTCGACGCCCTGCTGCGCGCGGCCGAATCCGAGCAGGCCGTCGGCGGCACCTTCAATATCGTCGACCCCGAACCGTGCACGCAAAGCGAGTATCTGGCGCGCGCCAAGCGCCGGCTCGGCGACGGGCTGAAGCTGGTACGGGTGCCGCAGCAGGCATTCATGGTGCTCGCCTGGGGGGTGGAACAGCTGGGCCGCGTGCTCAAGCGCGACATGCCGCTGACCCGCTACCGCGTGCGCTCACTGCGCCCGCTGTCGAACTTCGAACAGCACGCGGCCCGCGAACGCCTGCAATGGCAGCCGCGGGTGGGACTGCGCAAGGGCCTGGAGATCACCTTCGGCGCGGAACACTGACGCGCAGCCCGATGCGCCTGCTCATCGTCACCTCGCAGTTCCCGATCGACGGCGAGCCCAACCGCGGCCGGCCGGTGTTCCAGACCGTGCGTGAGCTGGCCAGGCGCGCCACCGTGCGCGTGATCAATCCGATCGCGGTGTATCCGGCCGCACTACAGCCCAACAGCTATCTCGCGCGCAAACCCGGCGCCAATCCGGTCGCCGCCGAACTGGATGCAGTCTACGTGCCCTATCGCGCGATCCCCGCGCTGAGCCGGCCGTTCAACGGCTGGCTCGCAGCGCGCGCGATCGCCGCTGAGGCGGCACGCTTCGCACCCGACGTTATTCTCGCGTACTGGCTCTACCCGGATGCATTCGCCGCGCAAATCGTGGCACAGCGGCTGGGTATTTCCTTCGTGGCCGGCGCGCGTGGCAGCGACATCCGCGTGCGCGATGCCATCAGTCGCATGTTGACCGGCCGTGTGGTGCGCGGCGCCTCCAGACTGTTGGTGGTCAGCGCCGACCTCGGACGACTCGCGGTCAGCGACTACGGTGGCGATCCCGCGCGCGTGCACGTGATCCCCAACGGCTGCGACGCGGCGATCTTCCATCCGCGCGCGCGTGCGCCGGCGCGCGCAGCACTCGGCATCGCCGACGATTGCGAGCTGGTGCTGTATGTCGGGCGTCTGGTGCCGGAGAAGGGACTGCGGGAGCTTTTCGATGCGTGTGCGCTGCTTCGAAATGATCGCCCGCGTCTTTCGCTCGTATTGGTCGGCGACGGCCCGATGCGTGCGGAACTTGCGATGCGCATCGCCAACAACGCAGCATGGGCAAGCCTCGCCGGCGCGCAGCCGCCACAGGCCGTCGCGCAGTGCTTCGCCGCGTGCAACCTGCTCGCCTTGCCGAGCTATTCCGAAGGCCATCCGAACGTGCTGGTCGAGGCGCTCGCCTGCGGTCGCCCGGTCGTGACCACGCCGGTTGGCGGCATTCCCGAGGTGGTGGACGATGCAGTCGCCATCCTGGTGCCACCACGCACGGTTGCACCGCTCAGGGACGCCCTCGCGCAGGCGCTCGACCGTCACTGGGATGCGGACGCGCTCGGCGCGCGCTTCTCGCGCGACTGGTCGCAGGTCGCCGCCGATACACTGAAGGCCTGCACGCAGGCCCTCGCCGAGCATCGCAGCAACTCCAACCGAGCGAAGGACTGACCCCCACCATGTGCGGCATCGCCGGTTTCTTCGGTCCCTCCGCCGCGCCCGCGGACGACCACGCCACCCTGCAGGCAATGATCGGCACCCTCAAGCACCGCGGCCCCGACGGTTTCGGCTATCTGGTCGAAGACGGCGTCGGCCTCGCGCACGCGCGGCTGTCGATCATCGACCTCAACACCGGCGACCAGCCGATCCACAACCCCGCGCGCACCGCGTGGACGGTGTTCAACGGCGAGATCTTCAACTACGTCGAGCTGCGCGCCGAACTCGAGCGCGAGGGCCGGCGCTTCTATACGCAGTCCGACACCGAAGTGATCGTGCACCTGTACGACCGCGACGGCGATCGCTTCGTGGAGCATCTCAACGGCCAGTTCGCCATCGCGATCTGGGACAACCAGCGCCGCCGCCTGCTGCTGGCGCGCGACCGCGCCGGCATCCGCCCGCTGTACCTCGCGCGCGAACGCGGCCGGCTGTGGTTCGGCTCCGAGGTCAAGGCCCTGCTCGCAGCACTGCCGCAGTGCGCGCGTCTGGATCCGCTGGGTCTGATCGAGGCGCTCAGCCTGTGGGCGCCGTTCGACCCGGATACCGTATTCAGTGGGGTGGCAAGCCTGCCGCCCGGCCACGTGCTCGCCATCGAGCACGACGGCCGCGAGACGCTCACCCGCTACTGGGACTGGCACTTCCCGATCCGCGGCGACGGCGAGCATTACGCCGACTACGACTCGATCGACGCGGCTGCCGCCGATTTGCGCGCGCTGCTGATCGACGCGGTGCGCCTGCAGCTGCGCGCCGACGTGCCAGTGGGCGCGTACCTGAGCGGCGGACTGGATTCATCCGGCATCGTCGCCCTGATCCGCGGCTTCACCAACACGCCGGTGCGCACGTTCTCGGTCGCCTTCGCCGATGCCGAGTTCGACGAGAGCGCGCACCAGATGGCGATGGTGCGGCATCTGCACACCGACCACACCACGCTGCGCTGCGAGCGTGGCGACATTGGTCGCTTGTTCCCCGAACTGATCCGCCACACCGAAGTGCCGATCCTGCGCACCGGACCGCTGCCAATGATGATGCTGGCGCAAAAGGTGCGCGAGAGCGGCTACAAGGTGGTGCTCACCGGCGAGGGCGCCGACGAAGTATTCGGCGGCTACGATCTGTTCAAGGAAGCCAAGGTGCGCCGCTTCTGGGCGCGCCAGCCCCACTCGCGATTCCGCCCCCTTCTGCTGCGAAGACTGTACGGCTACCTCGGCAACTCGCCGGTCGCCAACGACGCCTTCGCCCAGCAATTCTTCGGCAGCGGCCGCGAACACCTGCAGCGGCCGGTATTCGCCCACGTACCACGCTTCGCCACCGCACGCCGCGCCCTCGCCTTCCTCTCCAGCGAGATGAAAGCCGCAGTCGGCAACTTCGACGCACTCGACTTCGTCGAATCGCGCCTGCCGCCTGAGGTCGCACGCTTCGCCC
This sequence comes from Lysobacterales bacterium, assembly GCA_038249585.1. Taxonomy (GTDB): domain Bacteria; phylum Pseudomonadota; class Gammaproteobacteria; order Xanthomonadales; family Ahniellaceae; genus UBA4656. Next base: position 22,901 of record JBBSDI010000001.1, read on the forward strand.
CGCTCGCCCGCGACCAGTACGTCGAAGCCAAAACCCTGCTCGCGGGGTACCTGTTGTCGTCGCAAGGCGACCGCGTCGGCATGGCGCACAGCATCGAAGGCCGCTACCCCTACCTCGACCATCGCCTGATCGAATTCGCCAACCGCCTGCCGGAGCGATTCAAGATCACCGGCCTGCGCGAGAAGAACGTCCTGCGCCGCGCACTCGCCGGGCTGTTGCCCGACGATATTCTCAAGCGCACCAAGCAGCCCTACCGCGCACCCGACAGCACGAGTTTCTTCCACGACGGCAAGGCGCTGGACTACGTCGAGGACCTGCTCTCGGGCGATGCGATCCGCAAGGCGGGCTACTTCGATGCCGGCGCGGTCGGCAAGCTGCTCGACAAGTGCCGCGCAGGCAAGGCGACGGGGTTTGCGGACAACCAGGCGTTCGTGGGGGTGTTGTCGACGATGTTGCTGGACGGCATGCGCGCCACGGGATTGCGTGACTCCAGGCCCGCCGCGGCGAAAACTCCGCTGCCGTAGTTCCGACGCCTGCTACGGCGTTGACGGCGTCACAGCCGCCGTGGCACTGCGCAGGCTGTCGCCGACAACGCGCGCGCGACATGTTCAGAGGTCCCTCAGGCGCGAAACTCGTAAACGACATCGGTGATGCGAAACCCCGTGGTGGCTACCGTTCACTGGCGCCTGCGCGTGAGCGATAGCGTTTCTGGCCAGTTCAAAGCCATCTACGCACCCACCTCGGCCGACTCAGCCCATCGACGATGCGTGGCGCTTTCTGCAGTGTCGCGCTCGAACACCCTCGGAGCCCAGCAGCCCACGACGCTGCACGCGACCACACGTGGACCACTGCGCGAAATCCGGATAGTGCGTTGCGGGCCGCGCAGGCGATCTGCGCGCCGAATCTGAAAGCCGCGAGGTTGAAGTAGGCTCGCGCGTCCTCCACGCGCGAGCGCACCGCAGCTATCAGCGGCCTGCCGCGATCTCTGCGCCGAGCTGTTCGATCGATCGCCCAAGCTCCGCGGACTTGTGCGGATCCTGCGCATGCTCGGTCAGCGACACCAGCGCGGCGAGCAGTTTGAATCGCGGCGTGCGCGGCGGAACCCTGTGCAGCTTGCCACCGATGATCACGAAACCATCGCCGCCCCGGGATACGCCGCCGAACACCTCGGCCACCAGTTCGTCCAGTTCCGCCTCAAGCTGCGGTCCGGCGAGTGGCCCCAGCCGCCAGCCGGGCCGAATCGCGACCGTGTCCTGGCAGATGCCGTCTGCGGTCAGCCGCACCCACGGTCCACTCTGGTCGGGATTGATCCGCTCGCGCTCGAGCACCGAGGCGCGGCTGAACGGAAGTCCACGCAGGGTATTGGTATCCGAATCGCGCCCTTCCAGATGCAGGTGCGGGTTAGTCGATCGACCGGAGTTTCCCGCCCGTCCGATCACCTGGCCCACCCGTACTGCCGCGTTGGGAAGCTTGAATTCTTCCGGGATACTGCCCTTGAGCAGGTGCGCGTAGATCACCGTGATCTCGCCATGCCGGATTCGCAGGAAGTTGCCGCTGCCCGGCGTGCCCTCGGGGCGTGCCGCACCTGGGGTTGCGTTGTTCTCGTAGTGATCGGCGAACTCCTCGACGATGCCGTCGGCCACCGCACGCAACCGCTTGCCCCAGATCCGGTAGTCGGCATTGCTGCTCTTGGTCGCGCCGTCGTTGAGCTGGGTCCAGTCGCCGCGCACGCGCTTTTGCACGCTGATGTCGTGCGCGTAGATCTGGGTGCCATTGGCCCCGCCGTTTGCCCAGTGGCGCGCTGATGTCACCAGGTACTCGCCATCGTCGAGATCGAACTGACTCATGGGCAAACGCAGTGCGGCGCCACTCGCAGGCTTGGTGTAGGCCACCAGATCCATCGACAGTGTCTTCGGGCTGGCGAATCCATGACACGACACCTTGATCACGATCGACTGCGGCAACGGCAATGGAAGGTAGACCTCATTGCGGTGGTGGTTCTCCCCGGCTTTGCTGACATCCAGATCCACGACACCGTTCGACCAGGTTGCGGTGGTGCCGGCCTTGATCACGCCATCATCGGGATCGTCGTCGCCGGCGGGATCGACCGCAATCTTGACGCCTTGCATCTGCGAGTCGGCATGCGGCGAGTTGGGGTAGGAGAACTTGATCCCGCTGAGGGTCAAGTCGCTATCGCCGGTGTTCTGCAAGTGCAAGCGCAGGGCGATCTTCGCGTACGCCGGTTCGCCTTGCGCTTTTGCCGCGATCGGCAAATAGAACAGGCTCGTTCCGTCGGTCGGTTGAACAAAGAGTTCCAGACTGGGTATCGACATGGTCAGCTCCAAATGTTGGGTTCGCAATGTTTGCGTCGTGAGCATCGCCCGCGGTGCGATGAGAACTGCAGCGGGCAATTGCCGTGTGCGCGTCGCGATCTCCAGACACCGCATATCGTTTGATGCTGAAAAGCGACGCGTATTCCAACGAACGCGAAATCCGTCGCTTGGAGGTCAGCACCCTGCGCGTTGTCATCGATGCCCGCTTTCCCTGTATTCGAAAGCGACGCAGCCCGCATAGTGGTGCCGCAGTCGATACTTTCGACAGGAATTTTGCGTGATTCTGCAGCGGTCAGTGCTGCTAACTGACTGACGGACTGCAGCGAGCGCGCGAGCGTGCCGCGTCGCTAGTCGCCGCGGCCGCGACCCAAAATGCCACCGATCATGCGCTTGAGCGCCATCGGCAACAGCGCGAGCACTTCGCCGCGTCGTGCGGGATCGAGCCTCCATGCGTCGCGCGCGAGACGCCATGCCTGTGCCCAGCGGCGCTGGAACAGCATGCCGCGCGCGGTACGACGGTAGGCGATGGCGAGTGCGCTGTTGCGCTCGTCGGCATCGACCAGTGGGGTGGCGTCGGCGACTGCGCGGCGCATGACGCCGAGGTAGTCGTCGTAGGTGCGCGCTAGACTCGACAGGCCGTCGTGGCAGCGCAGCGCGCGCACCAATGGCTGCGCGATCACGCCGATCGGAAATTCGCGCGCAACGCGCAGATGGAAGTCCAGGTCTTCGCCGGTAGCAAGGCTCTCGTCGAAGCCGCCGATACGTTCATACACCGTGCGGCGCATGAGCACCGATGCCGGTACCAGCGCGGGATCGCGCAGCACGTGTCCGAGGATGAATCCGTCGACAGGCAACGCCGCCCGGCGCGACAGCACGTCGATTACGCGGCCTGCCGCATCGACCCGTTCGACGTCGCAAAGGACCATGCCGAAGTCAAGGTTGGCGTCGAGGAATTCGCACTGCAGGCGGGTTTTCTCCGGCAGCCAATCGTCGTCGCTGTCGAGCAGGGCGAGGTAGCGGCCACGGGCCAGCGCAAGGCCACGATTGCGCGCGGCCGATACGCCGGCATTGGACTGGCGCAGGTACACGATGCGATCGCCGAACGCGGCGGCCAGCGCCTCGCCGGTGCCATCGGTCGAGCCGTCGTCGACCACGATCACCTCGTCGACGCGGCGGGTCTGCGCCAGCACCGAGCGCAACGCGCGCTGCACCAGCTCGCGGCGGTTGTAGGTTGGTATGATCACCGAAACTTCGATGCTGCCCGCCATGCTGCCGGACCTGTTCAAGAAAGTGCTTTATGGTAGCGGTCTGCTCGGGCTGGTCCATCGCCTGCGCAATCGACGCACGCTGACGGTGATCATGTTCCACCGGATCCTGGCGCCCAGCGACCCGCGCTGGGCCAGTTGCGATCCCGACTACACCCTGGCGCAGGACCTTTTTGCGCAGGTGCTGGCGTTTTTCGGCCGCCACTACCATGTGGTCAGCTGTCAGCAGGTGCTTGAAGCGCGGCGCGGCGGTGCGGCACTGCCAGCGCGTGCGCTGCTGATCACCTTCGACGACGGCTGGCAGGACAATTTCGAATACGCGCTGCCGGCGCTGCGCGCTGCCGGCATGCCTGCACTGCTGTTCGCCGTCGCCGATGCGATCGACCGCGCACAGCCGTTCTACCAGGAGCGAATAGTCGCGGCGTGGCGACGCAATGCGCTGGGCACGGTCGATCTGGCCCGTGCGCTGGTAGCGCAGGGGCAACCGGTGGCGGTCGCCGCGGACAACGGTATCGCGGCACTGCGCGGCCTGATCGCCGCGCTCGAACAGCTGCCGATCAACACCCGACGTGCGCTGCTTGCCACGCTGGAGCCGCGTCTGGGCGATGGCCTGCGTCATATGCTCAACCGCGACGAACTGGCCAGCTTGCGCCGCGGCGCGGTGGAGATCGGTCTGCACGGCAAGAGCCACGAGCCACTGACCCGCGTGGACGATCTGGAAGCCGAGCTCGGCGGCGCGCGCGCGGCGATGACACAACATCTGGGCGGCGATGCACAGCCGAACACGATGTCGTTTCCGCATGGGAAGTTCGACCCGGGCATCGCACAGCGCGCGCTGCAGTCCGGCTACGAGCTGGTATTCACCAGCATGCCAACGCTCAATCCACTGCAGCCGGCACCCGGCTGGCTGCTGGGCAGGCTCGGCTTCGAGACCGCCGCGGTCGCCGAGAGCGGCGGACGCTTCAGGCCGGACTGGCTGGCTTTGTACCTGTTCCGCCGGCCGCCGCGCCTGCTCGCTTGATGCCCTCGAAATCGCTGGGCACCTCGCCGCGCGGCAGTTCGCGCGGCGCGCACTGCGCATCCACGGCGAACACCAGCGGTGCGCCGGCTACCTCGATGCCTTCGCTGCCGCCGACCGCGTACCGGCAATCATCGAGTACCAGCCCGCCGTCGATCCGGGTCTTCGGCGCACCGCTGGTTTTTGCCGGCAGCACGATATGGGTCGCGGCACCCGGCGGCAGCTGGTACACCAGCGGCTCGCTGCCGTCGGCGCTGGCCACCACCCAACGCTGCGTGCCGCGTTCGATCAGCCACGCGTGGCCACCGCGCGCGACCAGCTCGCGCGGCTTGGCCGGTTGGGTTCCGGTCAGCGGTGCAACCTCGATCGCAAACGCGGCGGATGCGGCAGTGCCGGGCACCAGCAGGCGCACCTCGCTGGCCGCGAAGCGCGAAGCGTCGCAGTTGCCGCGCGTATAGCGATCGTTGAAGCAGTCGCCTGCCGGCAGACGGCGTACTTCGGTCTCGCCACCGGAAGCGGCCAGGCGCAACACGCTCAGTCGCGTATCGCGCAGCTTCGCATCGCCGCCGTGCCCGATCTGGTCGAGATCGACGCGACTGCGAAAGCGCAGGTGGAGCGCGTTCTCGGGTTTTTCGGTGCGCGCGCGGTCGAGCACCAGCAAGGTGGCCGAATCGCGACCATCCGCGTCGGTCCACGGCAACAGCACGAAGTCGCGATAGGCCAGTTTGATCGGACTGGCCACCTCGCGAAAGCGGTACTGGTCGGCATAGTCGCAGCGCGCCAGCAGTACGCCATCGGCGAGCGTGTGCTTCCAGCGGAAGCCGGTGTCGACGCTCCAGAAGGTCTGGCTGGGCACATAGCCCTCGGGCTGACCGCTGGCGGCTACGGTCGGCGCATTGCTGGTCAGGGTCGACAGACTGCCGTAGGGCGCGGGGTCGACGATCGCGTGATCGCGTCCACGCGAGAGCACGAAGTTGCCCGCGTGCGGCGGCAGGTGGTCGACATCGATCGTCGATGAACAGAATGCCGCGAACCACACCGCGTGCTTGTCCCAGCGGGTTCGCGCATACAGGATGGAAGTGCCGCGCGCGAAGAAGGTGTTGCCGGAGTTCTCGCGCGGGAAGGCCTGCGGTGGCTCGGACGTGGCCTCGGCCAGTGCGCTGAACAGCACATAGCCCAGATCGTCGGACGCGAAGTCGTCGATGCGTTCGATTTCCGCAAGAGCCCAGGATTTTGCACGCCCGGGTGCCGGTCCGAGTGCGACCGCTTCGAGCGTTTCGCGACGCACGTGGATGTGCGGCACATGCGACTGCGTATCGCCCACCACCAGGGTGCGTTTGCCGGTGGGCGTCATCGCATACACGTGACGCAGGACAACGTCTTCCAGCCACTGGCCCAGCGCTGCAACGTCGACGCCGTAAGGCGCGACCGCACGCGCGGCGATCGCATAGTTGGCAAGACTCAGCGGCGCGTACTGCCAGCCCTCGCCCCAGTCGCCGCCGGTCAATACCCCATCGCGCGCGGCCGGCAGCAGTTCATTGGCGAAGGTGTCTTCGACCACCGTGCGCCACAGGCGCGCACCGTCTTCACCCGCCTCGCTGCCTTGCGCCACCGCCATCAGGGTCGCAGCCGCGACATAGCCCGCGTGGTAGTTGTTGCCCGGATCGTGCGCGCGGTAGCCGCTTTTGGTGTACCAGCGCGTCCATGCATCGAAGCGCTGGCGCGCTTTGGCGCGCAGCGCTTCGTCCATCTGCGGATGATCGTGCAGCCAGTCGTAGGCGAGCGCGGTGTAGGGACCCAGTGCGCGGATCGCGTAGCCGCTATCGCGCCGCGCAGAGTTGTCGCCGCCTTTGCCGTCGCCGATTTCCGTCACATCGTCGAGCAGTGCGCGGAAGTAGATCAACGCGGTCTGCGCGTGGCGGTCTTCGCCCGTTGCGCGCCAGGCGATTAGACACGTCTGCAGCGAACGCGCCCAGTCCAATCCCATGTAGCCATCGCGCGCGAATTGCGCAGGCGCGCCGGCGATGCGCTTGCAGTTGGCGATCGCACCGGCGGTAGCCGTGCCGCGCGTCGCACCGAGCTCGCGCAGGCGTTCGGCCACGCCCGGTTCGTTGAACAGGCGCGGATGCGGGCCGCTGGGTTCAGGTGGCAGCTGGGCAGCGACTGGAGCGATCCAGGCGATGGCCAACAGGGCGACGAGGGCGACGATGCTGCGGATGTTCATGCGCTTCCCCAAATAGTTTTGCAGACGCCGCGGAGACTATTCATCCTCGTCGGCGGCGGTGAGGTAGTAGTGATCCGGTTGCGGCCCATTGCCGAACCAGCGGCCGAAGATCGGGCGCGCGCTGCGTTGCACGAAACCGCAGTTTTGCCATGCGGCGAGCGAGTCCGGCGGCGCGGCCAATTGCATGGACACGCTGCGGCAGCCGGCTGCGCGCGCCGCGCTCACCAGCGCATCCACCTGCGCCCGCGCTACGCCGAGCTGCTGCGTCGCTGAACCGCAATCGTCAACGTGCAGGTCGCACTCGCTGTGGTGGCAGACGAACCACGCCTGCACTTGGCCGCTGTCTGGGTCGAGCAGCTGCAAGGTGCGCGTGGCGCCGACTGGACGCGGGTCGAAACGCCAGCCGAGGAACTGCCGATCGTGCACGCCATGCAGCACCTCGCGATCCAGCACCTCGTCATCGATCTGATGTGCATCACCGGTGGTGGCGGTCGAATCCACCCACAGCGTGCGCCAGCGTGAATCGCTGCGGCTACGCCAGCTGTCGCGCAGGCGCACACCCAGATCGACCACCGGCCCGGCCAGCGCTGCGAGCAGCCGCGGCATGCGCAGCGCCAGGTACTCACGATGCCGCAGCACGCGCGCATGCCGCACCAGCTCGCCGAGCGACGCGTAGCCGACGCGCTTGAACACCGGCACGGCCTTGCGATTGGGAAAGCCGTAGATCAAATCGAAGCGGATTGAAGCGGCGTCCAGCAGAGCCTGCTGCAGCTGCAGTGCGGGACCCAGAGTGCGGTGTGCGGGCAGCACGGCCAGATCGACCAGCACGCCAGCGCGGATCTCGCGCGCGCCGATCCGCATTCGGCGCGGTGCGGCTGTAGCCACGCCGACCGCCTCGCCGCTGGCCAGGTGATGCAGGATCATGGTCAGCGGCGCACCGAGCGGACTGTCGCGATACACCCAGTCGAACTTGGCCTGCATCCGCGCCGGCTCACCGAGATTGTCGTGCCAGATCCCGAGCACGGTCTGGCGATCGCGGGCGGGGTCGGCCGCTGCGGTTGCGTAGACGGGCGCGGGCGCTGCTGCGTTCAATGGCCCAGATCCAGCTCCGGCACGTCGCCAACCAGCACCGGCGACAGGTGCAGGTAGCGCGTGGTGCGGCGCTTGGCGTGGATATCGGCATACACCGCTTCGGCTTCGGCGTGGGTGATGCCGAGCACGTGGGCGACTTCAAGTGCGGGCGCCCCGTGGTTGAGCGCCCACAAGGCCAGATCCATCGCGCGATACGGCAGCGCGAAATAGAACTCGTCCTGGCCCTGCGCGAGGCTGTAGGTGTCGGTGGTCGGCACCGCCACGCAGACCCGTTCCGGCAGATCGAGATGGCGGGCCATGCCGTAGACTTGACTCTTGTACAGATGGGCGATCGGCTTGACGTCGGCGGCACCATCGCCGTTCTTGACGAAAAACCCCTGGTCGTACTCAACGCGGTTCGGCGTGCCGGTGACCGCATAGTTCAGGCGATCGGCGTGGAAGTACTCCAGCGACTTGCGCAGGCGCTGCTTGAAGTTGGTGGCAGCGACAATGGTCAGGTATTCGTTGAGCGGCAGTGCCACATCGTGGTCGGCGCCATCGGGCGCCTTCGCCACCAGACGAAAGTAGTTGATCCGGCCTTCCTTGCCGCCAGCGATCACGATCTTGAAGCGCCAACCCGGCCCATACTCAGACAGCACGCGGCGCACGGCGGCATCGCGCTGCTCATAGCAGCCGATGGCGGCGAGCGCGGGCTGCATATCGTGGGTCTGTGTGCGTACGCCCAGGTGGTCGGCCAGGATCGTTGCGCGCGCGGCACTGTCGTCGCTGGAATCGCGCTCGGGCAGGATCAGCGCGAACACCTTGTCCGCGCCCAGCGCGCGCACCGCCAGCCCGAGGCAGGTCGAGCTGTCGATGCCGCCGGAGATCGCCACCACCAGGCCACGCCGATGCAGGGTGCGCGAGACGATCTCGCGTAGACGCTGCGCGATGCGGGTGGCTTCCTGCTCGTAATCGATGTCCAGTACGTTCCAATCCAGTTGCATCAGTTTGCCCCTGTCGATGCCGCCTGCGCGGCGACTTCCGCCCGTTTGATCTTGCCCGAGGCGGTTTTTGGCAGCGCCTCGACGAACACCACCTGTTTCGGGATCTTGTATGCGGCAAGGCGCGCGCGGCAGTGCGCGCGGACCGTGTTCTCATCGAGGTTGCCGCGGCGCACGATGCAGGCGCGGATCACCTGGCCCAGCACCGCATCGTCGATGCCGACCACCGCGACTTCGACCACGCCGCCGAGTTCTGCGATCGCCTCTTCGACATCGATCGGATGCACGCGATGCGCCCCGGTCTTGATCATGTCGCTACGCCGCCCGACCAACCACAGCACGCCGTCGGCATCCATGCGTCCCAGATCGCCGGTCTTGAGCCAGCCGTCGTGGAGCACGGCGGCAGTGGCCTCTTGATTGCGCCAGTAGCCGCGCATCACGTTCGCGCCCTGTGCCCAGACTTCACCGACTTCATCGGTGGCGGCGGCCGATCCGTCCTCGCGGCGGATCGTTATGCGCACGCCGACGATCGGCCGGCCGACCGAGCCCAGCTTGGCCTCGAGCTGTTCCGGCGGCAGCCAGGTCAGGCGCGCGGTGGCCTCGGTCTGTCCATACATCACGAACAGGCGCGCATGCGGCAATGCCAGGCGCAGGCGCGCGGTAGTGGCCGCAGGCATCGCACCACCGGCTTGGGTCAGATAGCGCAGTGCGCTCAGGTCGTGGGCGGCCAGCGAGACCCGGTCGAGCAGCAACGCATAGGTCGATGGCACGCCGGAGAAGCCAGTCGCACGCTCGCGCGCGAGGCGCTCGACGAGCACCTGCGGGAACACCACGTTGGCCTCCAGGCACACTCGCGCGCCGACTGCGAGGTGCGTGTGCAGCACCGACGCGCCATAGGAGTAGTAGAACGGCAGCACACTGACGATGCTGTCGGCGTCGCTCAGCTGCAGGTAGTCGAGGATCGATGCCACGTTGGCTGCAAGGTTGGCGTGGCTGAGCATCACGCCCTTGGGGCTGCCGGTGGTGCCTGAGGTGTACAGGATCAGGGCCAGGTCGGTCGCATGCGCGGCACTGGCAGGTGCGACTGCCGCGCAGGCGTCGACGACCGCTGCCCAGCTGTGGGCATGCGCGCTGTCCGCGCCGGCGGCGATGGTGAGCGGCGGGAATTCCAGCGCGGCCAGCGCTTCATCGACGTCGGCGCTCGCGGTTTGATGCACCAGCAGCCGCGGTTCGGCATGGCGCAACCAGACCGTGTGGTCGCGTGCGCGCGCCTGCACGTTCAGCGGAACTACGGCCGCGCCGGCAATCCAGCTGCCGTAACAGGCGACGACAGCTTCGATCGAATTGGGCAGCAGCAGCGCGACGCGATCGCCGCTGCCAATGCCGCGTTGCGCAAGTGCGCCCGCAAATCGCAGAACCGCCGCCCACAGCGCGTTGTAGCTTATCGAGCGCGTCGACTCCGCGATCGCGACACGCTGCGATTGCGCGTGGGCGGCGAGCCGTGCAGGTAGCAGCGACATCGCCGGTCGCCGCGTTTCAGCTTGCGGTCTTGCGCGCGAGATAGGCGCAGATCGCGTCGACCGAATCGAAGTTCTGCGGCACCATGTCCTCTGGCGGGACGCGGATCGACAGCGCCTCCTCCAAGTGCGTGATCAGCTCCAGCACGCCGGTCGAGTCGACCACGCCGGTAGTGATCAGCGAGCCGCTGTCGGTCATCGCGGACTGATCATCGGTGAACAGGAAATTACCGAGGATGAAATTCCGCACCAGCGGGCGATGCGCGATGGCCATGCGATTGGGATCCACTGGAAAGGCGGCGATTATGCCGCAAGCGTGAGAACTGCGTGATGTCGGATGCGAAGGTTGACGGTTCACGACGGCGATCCTTGGCGCTATCGTGCGCCGCAGATCGATGGAGGATGTCGCCGATGTGGGCCCGAAGCACCCAGCTGCTCGTTGTGATTGTTCTTCTGATGTCGCTGGCGGCCTGCCAGCGCCATGCACCGCAACCGCCGAGTGCGCCGCAGCCGGCCGCTGGTAGTAGCAGCGCCGAGTACGCCAGCGAACGCGGTCGCGTGCGGGTCACCGAACTGGTTACGGGCCTCGCCCATCCGTGGGGCCTCGCGTTCTTGCCCGACGGTTCGATGCTGGTCACCGAGCGCCCCGGATTCCTGCGCCGCATCGGTGCCGATGGCGCGGTGTCGGCGCCATTGGCGGGGGTGCCGCAGCCTTATGTCGACGGCCAAGCCGGGCTGCTCGACGTGGCAGTCTCGCCCGACTTTGCCAGCGACGGACTGGTCTATCTCGCGTTCGCCGAGCCGAGCCTGCGCGGCAATCTGTGCGGTACGGCGGTAGCGCGCGGCGTGCTCGCTGACGGCGCACTCACCGGAGTCGAGGTGATCTATCGGCAGGAACCCAAGCTGTCGGCTGGCACGCACGTGGGCGCGCGGCTGGTGTTCGATCGTGGCGGCCACCTGTTCGTGACCCACGGCGACAACCGTCAGGCGCTGCTGGCGCAGGAGCTGGACAAGCTGCAGGGCAAGCTGGTGCGGATATTTCCCGATGGCAAGGTTCCGCCGGACAATCCCTTCGTGGGACGCGACGACGCGCGAGCGGAGGTGTGGTCCTACGGCCATCGCAACATGCAGGGCGCGGCGCTGCATCCGGACACCGGCGCCCTGTGGACCACCGAACACGGCCCGATGGGCGGCGATGAGCTCAACTTGCCGCAGGCGGGACGCAACTACGGCTGGCCGCTGATCACCCACGGCATCGAATACTCCGGCCAGCCGGTGTCCGGCTCGCTCGGCAAGGCGGCGCCCGACATGGAGCCGCCGCACCACGTGTGGGTGCCTTCGCCGGGGCTCAGTGGCATGGCGTTCTATACCGACGCGCGGATGCCGGCATGGCGCGGCAATCTGTTCCTCGGCGCGTTGGCGGCAACGTCGCTGATCCGGCTGGAGCTCGATGGCGACCGCATCGTGCACGAGGAACGACTGCTCGGCGCGCGCGGCGAACGCATCCGCGATGTGCGACAGGGTCCGGACGGCACGCTGTACGTGCTCACCGATGCGGTGTCGGGCAAGCTGCTGCGGATCGAGCTGCTCGCCGATTCCTGAGCGACGGTTGCGCTTCACTGGCTGCGCCAGATGATCGCGGCGTAGATGCGGTTTTCGTCGAAGCCACCCGTCGGATCGCTGCTGTCGCGCTGCGCGTGGGTGGCCTCGAGACTGAAGTCCAGATCGCGCCGCAGACGCGTACGCAGCCGCAGTCCGAACTCGTCCTCGCGACTGTCGAAATCCGTATCCACGAAACGCAGCCAGTCGGCGATTGCAAATGCGCCCAATGAGGTGCGCGGCGACAGCGCGTAGTCGACGGTCAGGCTGACACCGCGGTTGCGCTGCTCGAGCGTCGAAGCATTCTGGTAGTCCTGGCCGGAGTAGTACGCGCCGGCACGCAGGGTGAACAACTCACCAAGGCGGCTATAGCCGATGTCGATGCGGTCGAGCTCGTAGACCTCGGAGTTGAGGGTGGCCGCGCCACCGACGCCAGCGACGCTGTCGGGCAGCAGCAGGGCATCGACGTTGGGCGCACTGCCGGCCAGATCGGTGGCGCTGTCTGACAGCTCGTGGCGCAGGCCAAGATCAAGACGGGAGATATCGCTCAGCGCGAACGTGCCCGAGGCGCGCGCGAGCAATCCGTTACGGTTGTCCAGTCCGCTGTCGAGATCGACCCAGTTCCAGCCCAGCTCGGCGCGCAGTGTGGTGCGCGACGAACGCCAGTCGTAGCCGCCAAATAGCCCCAGGCGCTCGAAGTCGCTCGCCGTGGCGGTGGGGTTGTCCAGCTGCACGGATTCCAGCGAGGCATTGCCGGACAGCGTCGCGACCGGACTTACGGTGCGCAACAGGCGTGAAGTCAGGATCAGGCGATCGCTGTTGAATGCGTCGGTGGATTGGGCATAGCTGTTGACGTAGCGCAACTCAGTGCGCCCGGCCATCGCCGCGGAGAAGCGGTACAGCAGGGTCGGGCCGGTGGAGAACACGTTGCTGTTCTGCACGTTGTCGGGCGCGGCGCTGGCGAAGATATCGATCGGCTGCTGGGCGGCCGAATCGGTCACCGTCCACAGCAGGCGCTCGGGACGGATCGACCATACCGCCTCGGCAGCAAGGCGGATATTGAAGTTGGGGTCGAAGTCGACGCCGGAGTAGCGGCTGTAGCTGAGCGAGCCGGTGAAGTTTGCGCGCAGGGTCTCACCATCTTCGCTGGCCGAGATGTCGGCGAACGGCGACAGCCGGCTGCCCGACTGCGGATCGACCACGCGACGGCCGAGGTTGTCGCTGTACTCCAAGCCCAGACCCAGCGCCCAGTCGATATCCCACGCGTGGGCGGGCGCGGCGAACGCCGCCGCTGCCGCTGCAAGGACCCGCAACACCGGTGACTTCATCGCGTCGTTCTCCCCTGCAAACACCTACCAATCAAGGCATCCCTCGATTCAGCGACGTTCCGATCACGGAACGCCGTTGAAAACCACGCCTGCCAATCGCGCCGGATCGAGCACCGCCACCGAATCCTTGATCTGCGGCAGCGTATCGACGCCGTGACCGGCCACCACCACCGCGATGTCGGCAAGATCACTCAAGATGCGCGCGTCGGGTGAACTGCCGATGGGCGGTGCGTCGAGGATCAAATAGCGATCCGGATAGCGTGCCCGCAGATTGCTGATCAGTCCCATCATGCGATAGGACGTGAAGTACTCGCCGCTGCCTTCGCGGCGCTCGCCGGCCGGGATCAGGCGCAGGCGCCGCACGCCAGTCGGGTAGATCACCTTGTCCAGTCCGATCGCGGGATTGTCGAGGAAATCGGTCAGCCCGCCGTTCAACATGCGTACACCGAGGCGCTCATGCAGGGACGGCGTGCGCAGGTTGCAGTCGACCAGCAGGGCGGTCTTGCTCTCGTCGAAGGCGAATGCGGCTGCCAGGTTGGCGGCGACGAAGCTGGCACCGCTGCCGGCGCTGACCGGTGCGACAAGGGTCACGAAGTTGCGTCCGCGCCCGTGCGCGAGCAGCTGCGTGCGCAGGTCGCGGAACACATCGGCATGGCGTCGATCGGCCATGTCGTGGCGGATCAGTCCACGCGCATCGAGATCGCGCGCCGGCTTCGGCGCGGGCTCGTCCATGCGCAGGATCATCTCGCGCGAGGCCTGTTGCGACTGCAGCGCGTGCGCGTTGTCGCCCGGCGGCCCGGTCAGGGCGCCTGCAGTACCGGCGTCGATGCGCTGCGGAGTTGGGAATTCGCGCGGCATACTCATAACGTCCTGCTGAAACGGAGCCAACCAACCACGGCGTAGGCAGACAAGGTACCGACCACGATAAGCACGGTGAAGGCACTGCGCCAACGCTCGCGCCGCAGCTGTCGCGCATCCAGATGGCGCGGCACGCTGACCAGCAGCGGCACGCCCAGACCATGGCTGAGGTCGGTGGCCGAGCGCACGCGCGGATCGAATTTGCTGCTGGCAAACAGCAGGCCGGCCGGCACCGCCAGCCCAAGCCCCAACCCCGCGAGCACGAAGTGCATGAAGCGCAGGCCGGAGGGAATCTGCGGCAACACCGCAGGCTCCTGGATACGCAGGCTCAGGCCGCGACCTTCGGAATCCAGGCTCATCGAAACCCGCGCGTTTTCGCGGCGGCGCAGCAGGTCCTGGTACAGATCGCGGTTGACTTCATAGTCGCGGGTGAGCTCTGCAAGTGCAGCTTCGGAATCGGCCACGCGGCGCCCACGCTCGAGCTCGGCCTCCAGCAGCGCGGTGTTCTCGTCGACCCGTGCACCCAGGGCCGAGGCGCTGGTGCGCACGCCGGACAGTTCGCTGCGCAGCTGCTGGTACAGCGGATTGAGGGTCATCGCGTCGCTGCCTGCCGAACTGCCGCGGGCCGATTCGCGGCGCACGCCTTCGGCCGCGATCTCGCTCTGCAGGTCTTCCAGCTGGTGGCGCACGCGCACCACATCGGGATAGTCGTCGGTGTACGACAGCAACAAGGCATCGAGTTCGGACTGCAGCTCGGCTGCACGCTGGCGGTATTGGCTTTCGCGGTTCTGGCTGGCGCTGAGCGCGGCTTCGCCGGTGAGCTGGTTGTTGAGCTCGCGCTCGCGCATCTGCAACTCGGACAGCTCGGTTTGCGCCTGCTCGATCCGCTGGCGCAACTCGCCGATGCGCGTATTGACGTCGGTCGCGGTGCCGGGGCGGGCGTCCTGGTTGTCGGAGCGGAACTCCTTGAGACGGTCCTCGGCGGTGGTGAGCTTGAGGTGGTATTCCTCGACCCGCGCGGCGATGAACTCGTACGCCTCGCGACTTTCGCGCTCTTTCGCCGCGAGGCTCTCGGCGATGAACATGTCGGCCAGCATGCGGGTGACGCGAAAGGTTCGATCCGGATCGGAGTCGCGATACGAGATCTCGATCAGGTTCTCGCCCCCGCCACGGACCTGGATCGAACTCTTTAGATCCTCCGCCAGTCGCTCCTGCTCGGCCGGTCCCGGCTTGGCGGCGAGCCAGCCGCCCTCTTCGAGCACCGCGGCCAGGATGCGCCGGCTGTGGATGACCTCGCGGGCGATGCGCGAATGATCGACCACGCCGGTGGCGACCGCGCGCCCCTCCATCAGGGGCTGGATGATGTTGTCTTCCTGCACCAGGACGGTAGTGTGCGAGACATAGGTCTTGGGCCAGACCGCACCCAGTCCCAGTGCAATCAGCGCAAACACGGCAAACAACGCAGCCATCGGCATGCGCAGACGGCGCGCCTCACCGGCCACCACCGGCAGCTGCTGCAGGACATCCAGTGCAACTGATTTCTGTTCCACGCGCGCCTCAGAATGCCCGTTCGGGGACGGTGATGACATCGCCCGGAAGAACCGGGAAGTTGGTTTGCAAGTCGCCCGACTTGAGGATCCGTCCCAGCCGCACGTCGAGCGTGCTGGTGGCAGCAGAGCCCTGCGCGCGCCGATACAGGCGGGTGCGATCGGCCGCGGCGAACTCGGTGATGCCGCCCGCGGCGAGCACCGCATCGAGCACCGTCATGCCTTGCCGGTAGGGTACCGATACCGGCTGCTGCACCGCGCCAGTCACACGCACGCGCGAGAGGTACTCATGGCTGCGCAGATCGGTCAGGATCACCGCGACCTTGGTGTCGCGGATGTACTTCGACAGTTTCAGTTCGATCTCGGCAGAAACCTCCTGCGGCGTTCGCCCGCCGGCCATCACATCGCCGATCAGCGGTACCGAGATGCGCCCGTCGGGGCGCACCGGCACGGTCACGCCGAGATCCGGATTGCGCCAAACGGTGACCTGCATGATGTCGTCCACGCCGATCCGGTACTCCTCGGTGAATGCCGACGGCGACGGAACTCCCGGCACGTCCTGCGCATGCGCGCAGGCCGCTGCGGCGAGTGCGAGCAGCATGCTGCACAGGCAGCGACGCAGCGCGCCTTTCGCGTATCGGTTGAACGTGTTTCGGAATCCGATCATGGTCGAGGTTCGTGTTAGTGTGATTGGATCGAGCGACAACGGATCACTGCCGATGGGACAGCCTGAGCCCGGCGATTTCGTCGCCGACTATGCGCGCCTCGGTGCACGCATCGGCTGCGACTTCGAGGAACTCAAGCGCAGCTATCGGCGTGCGGTGCGCGAGCTGCATCCCGACCTCAACCCCGACCTCGCCGACGACGCGCACGCGCAGGGAAATCTGCGCGAATTGCTGTCGGCCTTTCGCCGACTCAACGATTACTACCGCCACTTTGGCCGCCTGCCCGGCGAACCGCGCGCACCGGGCGCGAACCCGCCGCGCCCGGCACAGCCGTCGGGCACCATCACCATCCAGCCGCGTCGCAGCACGATCGGGCCGGCACTCGTGCTGCTGCTCGCCGGCGTCGGCACCTGGCTGCTTATCGACCATCAACCACCATCGCAAGCGACGTTGCCGACGATCGCCGTGCCCGCTCACCAACCCGACCTGCGGGCCTCGCGGCCACTGCACGCCGACGGCCGAACCCGCAGCTTCGCAAGCACAGGGCCTGGTGCCAGCGCGGTTCGCATCGGCGACAACAAGCAGCGCGTGCGCCAGATACTCGGTGCGCCGATCGTCGCCAGTGCCGAAACGTGGGACTACGGTCCTTCGCATGTGCGTTTCAAGGATGGCCGGGTGGTGGACTGGTACAGCTCGCCGCTGAAGCCTATTGCGGTCGACGACAGCTCGCGAAGGTCTGCGGCCGACAGCAGCTCGCACTGAGATTCAGCGCGCGCCCTTGCCAAACAGCACTACCTCCACGGTCTGCAGCAGGATCGCAATGTCGAACAACATCGAGTTGTGCTTGACGTAGTACAGATCGTATTTGAGCTTCTCGGCCGCATCTTCGACCGACGCGCCGTAGGCGTAGCGCAGCTGCGCCCAGCCGGTGATGCCGGGCTTGACGCAGTGGCGCAGGCCGAAATACGGAATCTCGCGGGTCAGCTGCTCGACGAACTGCGGCCGCTCCGGGCGCGGGCCGACGAAGCTCATGTCGCCGCGCAGCACGTTGAAGATCTGCGGCAGCTCGTCGATGCGCACCTTGCGGATGAAACGACCCACGCGGGTGATGCGATCGTCGTTGCTGGTCGCCCAGCGGGCCACGCCGTCTTTTTCGGCATCGGTGCGCATGCTGCGGAACTTCAGTACCGGAAAGTTGTGGCCGCGCTCACCGACGCGCTCCTGTTGATACAGGATCGGCTGGCCGAAGCCGGACTCGATGAGGATTGCCAATGCGGTGAGGATCATGAGCGGTGCGGCCAGCACCAGCAGCACGCCGGAAGAGACCACATCGAACAGCCGCTTGGTCGCTTGCCGCATGCTGTTGCACTTGAAGCCCTCGCCGAACACGAGCACTGAGGGGTCCAGCACGCCGAGCTTGATCTTGCCCGCCTCGCGCTCGAAGAAATCGGCCAGGCTCACGATATTGGTGCCCGCTACGCGACACTGCAGCAGTTCTTTCATCGGCAGCACACCACGGCGGTCATCGACCGCCACCACGATCTCGTCGACATCGTGCTCATCGACGAGCGCTGCCAGGCCGGGGCTGCGATCGATATGGAGTGCTGCGTCGACCATCTCGACGTTCTCGCCCATTGGCACGAAGCCGACCAGCTGGAACCCGCGCCGATCGGTCTGGCGGCGCATCCGGCTGACCAGCAGATTGGCATGGCGACCGGTACCGATCACCAGCACGCGCTGGCGCAGCGCTTCGCGACTGACCACCAGCGACACCAGCAAGCGACCGAGTGCGGTCGCGATGAAGCCCAGCAACAAGGCGAGCAGCAGTACGCCGCGACCGACATGCGCCTGCGGGATGGCATAGAAGGCCACTGCGAGTGCAACGCCCGCCAGCCCGGTGCCGGTCAGCATGCGCGCCCACTGGCCCACGATGCCTTCGCGAGAGTGGGTCTGGTACAGGCCCATGGCCACGAAACACAGGCCGACCACGGTGGCGAACAGCAGCGCGAACGGCAGCACCGTCGGAAACTGCACCTTGACCCACTCGGGCTGGTAGAGGAAGCGCAGATCGATTGCAGCCGTGAAGGCGCCCACCAGCAGTGCGAACTCGACCACCGCGATCAGCGCCAGCCAGCGTCGCGCAGGAAACACCCGGCCACGAACGCGGTTGCGGCCCCGGGTTGCTACCGCACTGGGTGCACCATCGATTTGAGCGCTCATTGAAACCTGACCCCTATCGCTCGGGCGGCGAGCATGCGCGCCCGGTGTGAATGGCACAAGACGTTTTGTCAAAAAACCATGAATAACTGTCACGGATTCACGGAGATCTGTGACATGCCTGAGAGGATTACGGGAAAGAACGCTGCACTCCCTCATGCAGTAGAACGAGATTGCGCGGCGAAACGGATCATCGGTGCGTTTTGCGGCGCGACCGCCACCGCGACTAGACTCGGCGCCCGATTGAGCCGCCAGCACCGAAACCAGTGGAGATTGCAGTGCGCAAGTCATTGAAAGACAGCCGTGTGGCGGTGATCGGCCTGGGCTACGTGGGCTTGCCGCTGGCGGTGGAGTTCGGGCGTCAGATTCCGACGCTGGGCTTCGATATCGCCAAGCCCCGGATCGCC
>JBBSDI010000002.1:0-35151 GCA_038249585.1 Lysobacterales bacterium
AGCTGGCATCTGTTCGGCAATGCATTGCCTCTGGCCGATCCACGCGGTGTGGCCGCAGCGCCGGACACCGGCCTGCAGCTGATCCTGATGGGCGTGTTCGCCGGCGACGATCCGAAGGATGGTCGCGCGATCATCGCCGACGGCGCAGGCGGCGAGGAACACTACATGGTCGGTGCTGAAGTGGTTCCGGGCGTGACCCTCGATGGCGTGTATCCGGACCGGATCACGCTCTCGCGCGGCGGCATCATCGAAGCGCTGCGCCTGCCGCGCCCTACGGCGGGCGGCGCAAACCCTGGTGGCGACGGCATCTCGGTGCAGAACCGGCCACTGCCGACGGGCATGGCTGGCAGCACGCCGGCGACGACCCTGCCCGGAACGCCGGCGCCTGGCGCGCCCTTCGTGCAGCCGCTGGTCAGCACGGCCGGCATCGACTGGAATGCGGTCACCGCGAAGCTCGGTGTCGACGCCCAGCAGCTTGGCCGCGAGGTCACCGCGCTGCCGGTGCTGGAAGGCGGGCGCTTCATCGGTGTGCGCCTGCAGGCTGGCCGCGATTCGCCGCTGGCACGCCTCGGCCTGCAGCCTGGCGACGTGGTCACCGCAGTCAATGGCATCGAACTCGACTCGCCTGCGCGTGCGGCCGAGGTGGCGCGCACGCTGGCCACCGCGAGCGCTGCCAACGTCACCGTGCGCCGCAACGGCAAATCCGAGAAGATCAGCGTCAACCTGCAATGAACCACCATCCATGAGGCCTTGCCCGATGCGCCCACTGATCGCCGCCGTCTTGCTCAGCGTCAGCATCGCGCTGTCCGCACAGCCCGGCGAGCACACGCTCAATCTCAAGGACGCCGACATCCGGGTGTTCATCGCCACCGTGTCGGAGATCACCGGCAAGAGTTTCATCATCGATCCGCGGGTGGAAGGCAAGGTCAACGTGGTCTCGACCAAGCCGATGAACGCCGAGGATGTCTACCGCACCTTCGAAAGCGTGCTGCGCGTGCACGGCTTTGCCGCGATCGCGTCGGGCAACATGGTCAAGATCGTGCCCGACCTGGTCGCCAAGCAGGACGGCGATGTGAGCTCGGTGTCCTCGGGAGGGCCCGACGCGCTGGTTACGCGCGTCATCGAGCTCAAGCACGTCAGCGCCAACGAGATGCTGCCGATCCTCACCCAGCTGGTGCCGCAGAGCGGCCAGGTGTCGCCGGTGGCCGGCGCCAACGCGCTGGTGATCACCGACCGCGCCGGCAATCTTGCGCGTGTCGAGGCGATCATCCGACGGGTCGACCAGGCCTCGGATGCGGCGATCGAGGTGATCCCGTTGCAGCATGCCTCGGCGTCCGAAGTCGCGCGCACCCTGTCCCTGCTCGGCGACGACAAGAGCCCGGCGGCAGTGGCCGGCACGCCGACCCGGGTGTTCGCCGATGCGCGCAGCAACTCGGTGTTGCTGTCGGGCGATCGCGCCGCGCGCGTGCGCATGCGCACCCTGATCGGGCATCTGGATACGCCGCTGGAAAACAGCGACAGCACCAACGTGGTCTACGTGCGCTACGCCAAGGCCGAAGAGCTGATCGGCCTGCTCGAGCAGACCGCGGCAACCCTGACCGGGCAGTCGGGCGAGGCGGGCGCGGCGAAGAAGGCCTCCATCCAGGCGCATGCCGAAACCAACGCGCTGGTCATCACCGCGGATCCGGCGGTGTTCCGCGGACTGGCCGCGGTGATCCGTCAACTCGATATTCCGCGTGCACAGGTGCTGATCGAGGGCGTGATCGCCGAGCTGTCGGATGAGTACGCGCGCGAGATCGGCGTGCAGTGGCAATCGACCAACCTCAAGAACAATGCCGATGGCTCGATCGGCGAGGGGTATATCGGCGGCACCAACTTTCCAGGCCAGGGCGGCGCGGGCGGCATCATCGGTGCGGCGCTGAATCCGGCCTCCGTCGGTTCCGGCTTGAATCTCGGCTACGTCGGCGGCACCATCACCTTGCCCGGCCAGGAAGATCCCATCCTGCAGATCGGCGCACTGGTCCGCGCGCTCGGCGGCGATGGTCGCAACAACATCCTGTCCAATCCCTCCGTGGTCACCCTCGACAACCAGGAAACCGAGCTCTCGGTCGGGCAGGAAGTGCCCTTCATCCAGGGCGAGTTCACCACCAACGTGGCCAATCCCACCGGCGGCGACAGCGCGGCGGGTCTGCTCGGCAATCCGTTCCGCACCATCGAGCGCAAGGAAGTGGGCCTGAAGCTCACCGTCACCCCACGCATCAACGAGGGCGACAGTGTGCGCATGGACATCAAGCTCGAATCATCCTCGCTGGCGCCCACGCCGGCGGGCGCATCGGATCTGATCACCAACAAGCGCACGCTCAGCAACAGCGTGCTGGTGCCGGACCAGAACATGCTGGTGCTGGGTGGTCTGATCAGCAACGAGACGCGCGAGAACGTATCCAAGGTGCCGGGCCTGGGCGATATCCCGGTGCTCGGCAACCTGTTCCGCTATCGCAGTTCCAACGTACTCAAGCGCAATTTGATGATCTTTTTGAAGCCCACCATCCTGCGCGACCGCGCCACCGAAAACGCGGTGTCGAACGAGAAGTACAACTTCATCCGCACGCAGCAGATCCAGGCGCGCGAGCGGACCGACAATCTCACCCGGCAGACCGACAACGCGGTGCTGCCGCCGCTGCCGCCGCCACCTCCGCGCGAGGAAGGCGACACCCCGTGACCGCAGCGATCCGCCCCGCACGACCACCGTTCGCGTTTGCCAAGCGTCACGGCGCGACCCTGGTCGAGTGGCGCGGCGAGCGCGCGCAGGTGGCGCACAAGGCCGGCGTCAAGCTCGAATCGCTGTCGGAACTGCGGCGCTATCTGGGCGCACCACTGGACCTGCTCGCGCTCGATGACAAGGCCTGGGATGCGCTGCTGCGCGAGCTCTACGAGCAGGGCAGCGGCGATGCACGCGCGATGATCGAGGGCATGGACGAGCGCACCGATCTGGCCAGCCTCGCCGATGCGCTGCCCGAACCCGAAGACCTCATGGAGAGCGATGACGACGCCGTCATCATCCGCCTGATCAACGCGGTGCTCACCGAGGCGGTCAAGGAAGGCGCCTCCGACATCCACATCGAGCCGTTCGAGAATCGTCTCGTGGTGCGCTTCCGCGTCGATGGCGTGCTGCGCGAGGTGCTGGCACCGGCGCGACAGATCGCAGCTCCCATGGTCAGCCGCATCAAGGTGATGGCGCGGTTGGATATCGCCGAAAAGCGCCTGCCGCAGGACGGTCGCATCGGACTGCGCATCGCCGGCCGGCCGGTCGATGTGCGCGTGTCGACCATTCCCTCCGGGCACGGCGAGCGCGTGGTGCTGCGCCTGCTCGACAAGCAGGCGGGGCGGCTGGACCTGGCCAAGCTCGGCATGCCCGCGCCGATGCTCGCGCAGCTGACCGACCTGGTCCACCGACCGCACGGCATCATCCTGGTCACCGGCCCCACCGGTTCGGGCAAGACCACCACGTTGTATGCCGCGCTGACGCGTCTGAACGATGCCACGCGCAACATCCTCACCGTCGAGGATCCGATCGAGTACTACCTCGACGGCATCGGCCAGACCCAGGTCAACAGCAAGGTCGACATGACCTTCGCCCGCGGCCTGCGCGCGATCCTGCGCCAGGACCCCGATGTGGTGATGGTCGGCGAGATCCGCGATCTGGAGACCGCGCAGATCGCCGTGCAGGCCTCGCTCACCGGGCATCTGGTGCTGTCGACGCTGCATACCAATTCAGCGACCGGTGCCGTGACCCGCCTGCGCGACATGGGGGTCGAACCATTCCTGCTCGCCTCCTCGCTGATCGGCGTGTTGGCCCAGCGCCTGGTGCGGGTAATCGATCCGGCCACGCGCGATGGCTATCCTGCGACCGCGGCCGAGCTTGCAGCGCTCGGCCAGCCGCGCGATGCACAGGCCACCCTGTATCGGCCGCGCGGCGATCTCAGCGGCCGCAATGCCGGCTATCGCGGACGCACCGGCATCTACGAACTGGTGGCCGTGGACGATGCGCTGCGCAAGTTGATCCACGAAAGCGCATCCGAGGCCCAGCTCGAAGCGCTCGCGCGCAGCCGCAGCGCATCGATCGCCGCCGACGGCTGGGCCAAGTGCCTGGCCGGCATCACCTCGATCGACGAAGTGATGCGCGTCACGCGCGAGGATTGAGCCGGCGCGCGTTGCTGTCGATCCTGCGCGATGGAATCCGCAATCGATCGCGCAAGCACCGCTACTTCGCCCAGTTGATCACCTTCAAGCCGGGAACGCGGTCGAACTCGCGCTCGTTGTTGGTCACCAGCGGGATGCCGAGCGCGAGCGCATGCGCGGCGATCCACAGATCGTTGTTGCCGATCGGGCGCCCTTTGAGTTCCAACACGGCGCGCAGCGCGCCGTAGCGCTCGGCCACCGTATCGTCGGCCGCCAGTGCGGGAACCCAATTGCCGAGTTCACGCAGCAGCTCGCGTACGCGTTCACGCTGCGCGCTCTTGGCCGCGCCATACAGCAACTCGCCGAAGGTGATTGCCGACATCGCCAGGTCGCCGCGCTGGTGGCGACGAAAATGGGCCAACACCGACGGCGGCTTTTCGCGCGCGATGTAGATGCAGATGTGGGTATCCAGCAGCAGCTTCGCCACGCTCACTCCAGCGGGTCGCGTGCCTGCGCTGGCCGATCGTCGCGACCGAGTTCGAAAAAGTCCGCCGGCAGTGCTGCCAGCAGGTCGAACGCCGGACCCAGTCCCCTGGGCAGTGGGCGCAGCACGATCTCCTGCCCGCGGCGCAGGATCTGCACCTCGTCGGCATCGATGCGGAACTCAGCCGGCAAGCGCACGGCCTGGCTGTTGCCGGAGCGGAATACGCGGGTGGTTTTCACGGCGTCCTCCTGTGTATACGTCAAGTATATACGCAGCCGGGCTGCGCGCAAGGCGCGCGCGCCGCTATAGTCCGCGCATGCCCGCCTTCACTTACGAAGCCCTCGATACCACCGGCAAGCCGCAGCGCGGCGTGCTGCAGGCCGACACCCCGCGTGGTGCGCGCGCGGCGCTGCGCGATCTGGGTCTGACCCCACTCACCGTCGATGCGGTGGCCCAAGCGCCGCGCGGTGGCGGCTGGACCTTGGGCAAGCGTGACCTGTCGACCGCTCAGCTGGCGCAGTTCGCGCGCCAGCTCGCCACCCTGGCCACCGCAGGACTGCCGCTGGAGGAAGCGCTCGCAGCGCTCAGCGAAGCCGATGCCGAGCCGCGTACGCGCGCGATCGTCGCGCAGTTGCGCGCGCGGGTGACCGAGGGTCAGTCGCTGGCCGCCGCGCTCGGCGAGTTCCCGGACAGCTTCGATGCGGTATTCCGCGCATCGGTCGAAGCCGGCGAATCCTCGGGGCGTCTCGACCAGGCGCTGACCCGACTGGCCGACGACACCGAAAGTCGCGAGTCGCTGAATCGTTCGGTGTGGATGGCGCTGGCCTATCCGCTGCTGCTGACCGTGGTCGCGCTGAGCGTGGTGAGCGGTCTGCTGGTCTACGTGGTGCCGCAGGTGGTGGCGGTTTTCCAGAACCTGCGCCAGGAGTTGCCGCTGATCACCCGCATGCTGATCGCGATCGCCGATGCGGTGCGCGGCTTCGGACTGCTGGCCGCCATCGTCCTGCTGGCGGGCGCTGCCGGATTCCGCATCGCGCTGCGCGGTGCCGCGGTGCGCGCAACGTGGGATCGACTGCTACTGCGTCTGCCGCTGATCGGGCGCCTGATCCGCGCCACCAATACCGCCCGCGCCGCGCGCACCCTGTCGACCCTGATCGCCTCCGGCGTGCCGGTGCTGGAAGCCATGCAGCTATCGGCGGGCACCGTGCGCAACGTACCGATGCATGCCGCGCTCAAGCGCGCCGCCGTGCGCGTGCGCGAGGGCGGCGGCTTTGCGCGCGCGCTGGCCGAGAGCGGCTATTTCCCGCCGGTCGCGCTGCGCCTGATCGCCAGCGGCGAAAAATCCGGCCGTCTCGATCCGATGCTCGAACAGGCCGCGCGCGGCCAGCAGCGCGAAGTCGAGAACCTGCTCGGGGCACTCACCGCCGTGCTCGGCCCGGTCGTGATCCTCGGCGTCGGCATACTGGTGCTGTTCATCGTGCTGGCGATCCTGCTGCCGATCTTCGAGTTGAATCAGTTGATTCGGTGAAGCGGGGGAATGGCAAGTGGAGCAGCAAATGGCAAATGGCGAATGGCGAACAAGAAGCAGGTGTGCTGAGCGTTCGTCCGCTGTCGCCGCTAACGGCCACTTTCGACGTGCCGAGTGCCTGCTTTCCCATTCGCCATTCGCCATTCGCCATTCGCCGCTCCCATCAGCCATTCGCCGCTGCCCATGATCCGCTTCGACAACGTCACCAAACGCTACCCCGGTGGGCAAGAGGCCCTGCGCGAGGTCAGCTTCAGCATCGACAGCGGCGAGATGGTGTTCCTGTCCGGGCATTCCGGCGCGGGCAAGAGTTCGGTGCTCAAGCTGCTCTGCGTGCAGGAGCGACCCACCCGTGGCAGCGTGCTGGTCGACGGACGCAACGTCGGCGCACTCAAGGCCGCGCAGGTGCCGGCGCTGCGGCGCCTGATCGGTCCGGTGTTCCAGGATCATCGTCTACTGGTCGATCGCACCGTGTTCGACAACGTCGCGCTGCCGCTGGTGATTGCCGGAACACCGCGCGCGGAGCTGGAAAAGCGGGTGCGCGTGGCGCTCGAGCGGGTGGGTCTGGGCGCGCGCGACCGCGCGCAGCCGCAGCAGCTGTCGGCGGGCGAGCAGCAGCGGGTGGGCATCGCACGCGCGATCGCGGGCAAGCCGCCGCTGGTGATCGCCGACGAGCCGACCGGCAATCTCGATCCCAAGCTCGCGACCGAGATCATGGGGCTGTTCGTGACACTCTCGCAGGGCGGCACCACGGTGCTGGTCGCCAGCCACGACCTGCATCTGGTCTCGAAACTGCGCAAGCGCGTGCTGGTCCTCGACCACGGCAAACTGATCGACGACTTCCGGCCGAGCCCGAAGCCGGAGGCGGCATGAATCGGCGTGTCGGCCCGCTGCCGGTGGAGCCCGCAGCGCCGAAGCCGGTGCTTGAACACGCAGGCTTGCGTGCGTGGATCGACCAGCATCAGTACAGCGCGCTGTCCAGTCTCGGCCGGATGTGGGCGCGACGCAGCGCGACCGTGCTCACCGTGCTGGTGATGGGTCTGGCGCTGGCGTTACCGCTGCTGCTGTCGTTGGCGGTGGGCAATTTGCGCGGCTTCGGCGGATCGCTGACCGATTCGCGCGAGGTTGCCGCGTTCCTGCGCGTCGATGCAGCGCCTGCCGATATCGAACGCAGCGTCGCGGCGGTGCGCGCGCTGGCAGACGTCGCGCGGGTCGAGGTGCGCGATCCTGCGGCAGGGCTCGACGAGCTGCGGCGTCTGGACGGCTTCGGTGAAGCGCTGGGGCTGATCGGCGCGAACCCGTTGCCCAGCGTGCTGGTGGTGGCACCACAGGCCGCGATCGATGCCGCGCGGATCGGCGCGCTGGCCGCGGCGATCGAGAACATCGATGGCGTCGACTTCGTGCAGTTCGATCTGGCCTGGCGGCAGCGTCTGGATGCAGCGCTCGCGCTGTCGCAGCGCGTGGTGTGGGTGGTCGGCATCCTGCTCGCACTCGGCGCGCTGCTGGTGGTGGGCAATACCATCCGCCTCGACGTCGCCGCGCGCGCCGACGAGATCGCGATCGTGCAATTGCTCGGCGGGACCGATGGTTTCGTGCGCCGGCCGTTCCTGTACGCGGGCGTGTGGTACGGCACGCTGGCCGCACTGGCGGCGATCGTCGGCGCAGGACTGGCGTTCGGTGCCCTCGCCGCCCCGGTCGCGCGGCTTGCGCAAACCTACGGCGCCAGCCACGCGCTGGCAGGTCCAGGCCTTGCCGCCTGCCTCGCGGTGCTGGCCGGAGGAATCGTGTTAGGCTGGATCGGGGCTTGGGCCGCTGTAGGCCGGCAACTCGCGCTCGGCAAGCCGCAGTAGCGTCAGGCGCATCCAGCGCGCAAGGCATGCAGCTTGCCTTGGCCCATCACCCGCCACGGACACCAGCGCGTGCACGCCCCGCTCACCCGACATATCTCCACCGATGCACCGCGCGTGATGGTGGTCGACGGCTCCAAGGTCGCCCGCCGCATGATTGCGCAGGTGCTCAAGGCCGAGCTTCCGAATGCGGTGGTGCTGCAATGCGAGACCGGTGCCGAGGCGCAGCGCCAGCTCGAGGCTGGCATCGTCGATCTGGTCACCACCGCGCTGACCCTGCCGGACATGGACGGCATGGCGCTCGCGCGGCATGTGCGCGAGCACGCGCCGCAGGCCTACATCCCGATCGTGGTCGTATCCGGCAGCGTGCAGGAACGGCTGGTTGGCGAGGGCTTCGGCGCCGACGTCACCGACTATTTCGACAAGGGACTTGGCTTTGCCGCGCTCGCGCAGTTCATCCAGGGCTATGTCGCGCCGCAGTCGCGCGGCGAGGGCGAGGTGCTGTATGTCGAAGACAGCAGGGTCGTCGCGCTGGCGACCCGACGCATGCTGGAGAAATACGGGCTGACCGTAAACCATGTGGTCAGCGTCGAGGATGCGCTGGCACTGGTCGATACCGCGCGCGCAACCTTTCGCGCGCCGGCCGACGTGGTGTTGACCGACGTGTACTTGAAGGGCGGACTGACCGGCAAGGAGCTGTTGGAGAAGTTGCGCGGCGAATATGGCTATTCGCGCGGCGACCTGCCGGTGCTGGTGATGACCGCCGACGACAATCCGGTCAACCAGGCGACCCTGCTGCGCATCGGTGCGAACGACCTGGTGCACAAGCCGGTCGAGGAGCGTTTGCTGCTGACCAAGCTGATGTTCCAGCTCAAGGTGTCGCAGAACCGCCGCCGCACGCAGGCCCAGGTCGACCTGCATACCGGCACGTGAGCGACACCCGGGTTCGCCTCGAAGCGTCGTGGAAACAACGCCTGTCTGACACCTTCGACGCGCCTGGCATGCTTGCCCTGCGCGAGTTCCTGCGCGCCGAGAAATACGCTGGCAAGCAGATCTATCCGCCGGCTGCGCAGATCTTCGCAGCGCTCGATGCCACGCCTTTCGATGCGGTGAAGGTGGTGATCCTCGGCCAGGATCCGTACCACGGTCCGGGACAGGCGCATGGACTGTGCTTCTCGGTGCAGCCGGGTGTGCCGCCGCCGCCCTCGCTGGTGAACGTGTTCAACGAGATGCAGCGCGACCTGGGCATCGCGCGGCCCGATCACGGCTGCCTGCTGTCGTGGGCGGCGCAAGGCGTGCTGTTGCTCAATGCGGTGCTCACCGTGGAGCGTGGCGTGGCAGGTTCGCACCATGGCAAGGGTTGGGAAGCATTCACCGATACGATCATCGATGCGCTGGACCGTGAGCGCGAGGGTCTGGTGTTTCTGCTGTGGGGCTCTCCGGCACAGGCGAAGGGGCGCCGGGTCGACCACACGCGACACCTGGTGCTGAAGGCACCGCATCCCTCTCCGCTGTCCGCGCATCGCGGTTTCAGCGGCTGCGGACATTTCTCGCAAGCCAATGCGTGGCTGGCGGCGCACGGGCAGGCGCCGATCGACTGGCGTCTGCCGCCGCGCGCGGAGCTGTAGCCGGGGCGCCGCGGGCCGTCATCCGGCGAGCGCTGCGATCTTCCCTGCAACGCCGACAGCATCCCCCGCGTGCTAGCCTGCGCGCCCTTTTCGTGACTATCGGCTCAGGCCGCAGCGGATCCATGCAGACGATTGGCGAGTGGTGGATGTGGGTGGCGTTCGGCGTCTTCGTGGTGGTGGCGGTGATCGTCGACCTGCTGGTGCTGCGCCAGCAGGGCTCGCACAAGGTCTCGGTGCGCGAGGCGCTGCTGTGGTCGCTGATCTGGATCGCGCTGTCGTTCGTGTTCTGCGGTTTGTTGTGGTGGTATCTGCAGGATGCGCAGGACAGTGCGGTGGCGACCCAGAAGGCCGGCGAGTTCCTCACCGGCTATCTGATCGAAAAATCGCTGTCGGTCGACAACGTGTTCGTGTTCCTGCTGATCTTTACCTACTTCAAGGTGCCGCAGGAATTCCAGAAGCGGGTCATCATCATCGGCGTGGTCGGCGCCATCGTGCTGCGCGCGATCATGATCCTGATCGGGGCGTACCTGATCGCCCGCTTCCACTGGATCCTGTACCTGTTCGGCGCCTTCCTGCTGATCACCGGCATCAAGATGCTGGTGTTCTCCGACGCGCAACAGGACCTGGCCACCAATCCACTGCTGCGCTGGATCCGCGGGCACCTGCGGGTGACCGACGAGTTCCATGGCGAGCGCTTCTGGATCCAGCGCGACGGCGTGCGCTGGTTCACGCCGTTGTTCGTGGTGATCATCATGGTGGCCGTGACCGACGTGATCTTCGCGGTCGACTCGATCCCGGCCATCTTCGCGATCACCGAGGACCCGTTCATCGTCATGACCTCGAACGTGTTTGCGGTGCTGGGATTGCGCGCGCTGTACTTCCTGCTGGCAGACATGGCCGGGCGCTTCCAGTATCTGTCGGTGGGTTTGGCGATCGTGCTGATCTTCATCGGCACCAAGATGCTGATCGTGCCGTGGTTCAAGGTCCCCGTGTTCTGGTCGCTGGGTGTGGTCGGTGCGATCCTGATCGGTTCGATCGTGCTCAGCATGCTGCGCCCACCGCGCTCCGAGCTTTCCAGCTGAACCGAAAATAAACCTTTGCCGTTCAATGGTTTGGCTCAATTCTTACGGCACGGTCTATGGCTGGCATCGGATCATTCAATGGGACCAGTCGGGGAACTTCCGCTAAGATTGGCACTCGAAGGACGGGACTGCCAACAATCCGCCCTTTACCCTGTCAGGAGGCAACCATGAGCACTGCATTGGTCACCCGCAACCTGCCGGTTCCGAGCGCCCTCGGGAGTCTGGATGCCTACATCCAGGCCGTGAACCAGATTCCGGTTCTCAGCGCCGAGGACGAGAAGGCACTGGCTGTTCGCTTCCGCGACCATGCCGATCTGGATGCAGCCAAGCATCTGGTGATGTCGCATCTGCGCTTCGTGGTGCACGTGGCCCGCGGCTACAACGGCTATGGGCTGGGCATCGGCGATCTGGTGCAGGAAGGCAACATCGGCTTGATGAAGGCGGTCAAGCGCTTCGATCCGGAGCAGGGCGTGCGGCTGGTGTCGTTCGCGGTGCACTGGATCCGTGCCGAGATGCACGAGTTCATCCTGCGCAACTGGCGCATCGTCAAGGTCGCCACCACCAAGGCGCAGCGCAAGCTGTTCTTCAACCTGCGCAAGTCGAAGAAGCGCCTGGGCTGGATGAATGGCGAGGAAGTTCGCGCGGTGGCCAAGGACCTCGGCGTACCGGTTGCGACCGTGCTCGAGATGGAGTCGCGCCTGAGCGGCCGCGACGTGGCTTTCGATGCGCCCTCGGATTCCGATGACGACGATCGTCCATCGCCGGTGGCCTTCCTCGAAGACCACAGTGCCACACCCGACCAGTCGTATGCGCTGGCCGACGACAGCGGGCATCGACTGGAAGCGCTCGGCCGCGGTCTGGCCCTGCTCGACCCGCGCTCGCGCGACATCGTGCGTCGTCGCTGGCTCGATGAGGACAGCAAGATCACCCTGCAGCAACTGGCCGACGAATACGGCGTATCCGCCGAGCGCATCCGGCAGATCGAATCGAACGCGATGAAGAAGATCCGCGCGGTGGTTGAAGCCTGAGGCCACGGTCGGCTGACGCGGTATCGGAAGAAAGGCCCGCCTCGGCGGGCCTTTCTGTTTGCTGGCGGGCGTGCGGCTCGGGCACGCCGCCCGGCGGCACCCCTGGCGTGCCGTGGTTCACACCCGCTGATACCGACAAACCATGAAGGTCGCCGTATCGATCCGCGAAGACGTGTTCCGCGAAGCCGACGCGGCGGCGCGCCGCCGCAAGTGGCCCCGCAGCCGGCTCTACGCACAAGCGCTGCGCGCGTACGTGGCAACCGAGCAAGGCGACCAGGTCACCCAACGCCTCGACGCGGTGCACGCGAGCCCCATTGAGGTCGAACCCGGACTCAAGCGCGCACAGTACGCAACGCTCGCCGAGGAATCGTGGTGAGATCTGGTGGGCCGACCTGCCGGCCCCGATAGGGTCGGGACCGGGCATGCGCCGACCGGTGCTGATCGTCCAAGCCGACGGGTTCAACCGTAGCCGCATCGCGACCGTGATCGTGGCCGCGATCACTTCCAACCTCGCGCTGGCGGCCGCACCCGGCAACGTGCGGCTGACGAGGACCGCATCCGGGCTACCGAAGCCATCGGTCGTCGACGTCTCGATATTGCCGGCGCTTGGGACGCGCTGCGCGGCGGCGCCGAGCCGCAGTCGGTCGCTGCTGGTCGCACTGCTGGTGCACAGATTCCGATTTTCCAGCCGCCAATTCCAATCGCCAACTCGAATCGCCAACTCGAATCGCCAGCGCGTTCCGCGAAATCCGCGGCGAGAACCTGCCGCATTTCGCAGTGCGCCGCTGCGTTTCGCGCGATCACCTCGCGGTGTCGGAACCCGCACCGCGCGCAGGCGCGGTCATCGCCAGAAACCGCCGCAGCAGCATCGCCCCCGCCAGCGCCAGCCCCAAACCGAAGCCGGCCCACACGCCGACCAGCCCGTAGTCGAGCACCACGCCGATCAACCACGCCAGTGGCACCGACAGGCCCCAATAGGCCAGCAGCGAGACGCGAGTCGGCCAGTGGCTGTCGAGCATGCCGCGCAGTGCGCCGAGGCTCACACTCTGCACGCCGTCGAGCACCTGCATGAGACCGACGGTGAAGAACAGCGCGGCGGCGAGTCCGATCACCGCAGGATCGTCGACGAATGCGCGTGCGATCGGCTGCGCGAAGATGGTGAGCAGCGCGGTGGCGACCAGCAGCCATGCGGTCACGATGGCGAGTCCGGCGAGTCCGATGCCGCGCACCCGCATGATCTCATCCGCGCCGATCGCCTGCGCGATCCGCAAGCTGGTTGCCGCCGCCATTCCCAGCGGCACCATGTAGAGCACGCCGGCGACCGCCATCACCACCTGGTTTGCGGCCAAAGCCAGTGCGCCGAGCCAGCCGATGAAGATACCCACCACCGCGACCGCGCCGCCTTCGAGCACGTACTGCCAGCCCATCGGTAGACCTTCATGGCGCAATTGCGCGCGGCGCGCCGTATCGCCCTCGGCGCCAGTGAAGCGTGCGCGCAAGGCGCGCGTGCGATGGCACACGAGCACCTGCAATCCGACCATGAACCACGCCGCAAGCGTGGTGCCGATTCCGGCGCCTGCCAGTCCCAGCGGCGGCACGCCAAAGTGGCCGAAGATCAGCACCCAGTTCAGCGCGGCATTGAACAGTACTGCAGTGAAAGCCAGTGCCACCGCCAGCCACGGCCGGTCGATCGCCTCCAGCGCCTGCTTGTAGACCAGGCTCAATGCGAATCCGGGCAGCATCGCGGCCACCGCGAGCCAGTACGGCGCGATGATCGCGACCACCTCGGGCGGCTGGCCCAGCCGCGGCAGGACGGGAAGGATCAGCGCCATCACCACGCCGGAGAACAAACCCGCGCGCAGCGCGAGCACGCGCCCCTCGTGCACCACGGATGCGATCGCCCGTGGGTCGCCCGCGCCGTGCGCCTGTCCGATCAGGATGCCGACCGGTGTCAGGTATCCGTACAGGCCTGCAACGAAGATGATCCACACGCTCATCGTCAGCGACACCGCCGCCAGCGGCAGCGCACCGAGGTGGCCGAGCATCGCGGTGTCCACCACGCCCATCAGTGCCGAGGTCACCAATCCGGCTACCAGCGGTGTTGCCAGGGACAGCAGTCGGCGCGCCTCGGCCGACCAGTGCACAGGCGCCAGTACGGTATCCGCGTTGGTCATGCGCGCGCCGCCGGCTTCCAGTCCGGCGCGTGCCACAGGCGGCGCAAGCGATCGCGCCAGCGCGGCGTGTTGCGCAGATCCGCCCACAGGCGACGCGCCTCGTACAGATGCACCGTCAGCGGGTGACTACTGCCGATCGGATGGGTCACGCCATAGCGCACCGGTTCCTCCTCGCGCGCCCAGGTACCGAACAGACGATCCCAGACGATCAGAATCGCGCCGTAGTTGCGATCCTGGTACTGCGCCTGCACGCCATGGTGCACGCGATGGTTGGAGGGCGTGTTGAGCCAGCCGTCCAGCCACGGCAGCTTGCCGATCGCCTCGGTATGCAGCCACTGCTGATAGCCGAGAATCACCGTAAGGCATGCACCGATCAGCAGCGGATCGAAGCCGATCAGGAGCGGTGGCAAATAGAACCATGGCGAGAAAAATCCATCGACGAACGACACCCGCAGCCCGGTGGTCTGGTCGTACTGCGGTGAACTATGGTGCACCGAATGCGCCAGCGCCCAGTAGCTGCGATTCTGGTGCGCGACCCGATGATCCCAGTAGTACATGAAGTCCACCACCAGCAGCGCCAGTGCGGCAGTCCAGCCGTTGACCGGGATCTTCCATGGCGCCAAGGCGGCGGCCGCGCCGAATAGCGCCAAGATGAACGCGATGATTGCACTGCCCAGCAGCAAGGTCGGCAGTAGCGGACTGGCGCTGGCCAGCATCTCGCCGAGTCGTGCACCATCGAGCCGGCCGGCCCGCCAGTAGCGCATCAATTCCCACGGCAGGAACACCACGATCGCCGCACCCAGTACGGTGCCGGCCAGTGCGATCGCATCGCTCAGTGTCACGCTTTCCACGTTGCCTGTCCTTGTTCGACTGGCGGCGCCGGTTGCGCCGCGCTAGATTACATACCAGTGGTATGCAACTTCACATACCAACGGTATGCAAGTCAATCGGGAGCAGGTGAAGATGGCCCGTCGCAGCAATGCACAACTTTCCGAAGCGACCCGCGGGGCCCTGCTGGAGAGTGCCCGCGCGGCCTTCGCCGAGCACGGTTTCGCCGACGCACCGCTGGAAGACCTTTTGCGCGATACCGGTTTGAGCAAGGGCGCGCTGTACCACCACTTCGGCAGCAAGCAAGGCTTGTTCATCGCCGTGGTGCAGGCGATCGATGCGCAGATCGTCGCGCGCATCCGCGCGGCCGTGCCCGAGCACGCAGTCACGCGCGCGGCCTTCATCGCTGCGTGCCGGATCTATCTGCAGGCGACGCTCGAACCGGGGGTGCGACGGATCCTGCTGCTCGACTGCCCGGCAGTGCTCGGCTACCGCGCCACCCGCGAGCTCGACGCGCAGACCTCGATCAAGCCGATCGCCGAAGTGCTGGTCGCGCTGGCAGCCGCCGGCGAAGTCGGCGAGATCGATGCCGAGGCCACCGCCCATCTGATCAATGGCGCGCTGTACGACGCGGCGTTGTGGATCGGCGATAGCAAGCGGCCGCGGCAGGCGCTGGATCGGGCGATGCTGGCGTTCGAGCGCCTGCTGTCGGGGCTGGCCCCTGCGTCGCGGGCTGCTCAGCCGAGCTCGACGGGATCGACATCCAGCGACCAGCGCACGCGGCGCGCTTCGCGCAAGCCGTAGAGCACGTCGATCCGCGCGGCGAGCGCTGCTTGCAGTGGCGCGCGCCGTGCGCACTCGATCAGCAGTTGAGCGCGCAGCATTCCCGCGCGACGCGGCATCGGTGCTGGCAGGGGACCACGCACTGCGATCTCGCGAGCATCGGCGAACACCGCGCCCGCGGCAGACAAGAACGCATCCAGCGCGTCCTGGGTACTGGCTTCGGCGCGCAGCAGTGCGAGCGATGCGAAGGGTGGAAAGCCCAGCGCCTGTCGCTCGTCGAGTTCCTGTGTTGCAAACGCGGCATAACCGCCGGTTAGCAGGCCCGCGAGCAGTGGATGCTCCGGATGATGGGTCTGCAGCAACACCAGGCCTGGCTTGCTGCCGCGCCCCGCGCGGCCTGCAACCTGCACCACCAGCTGCGCCAGCCGCTCGGGTCCGCGAAAATCCGGACTGAACAGTCCGCCGTCGACATCCACCAGCACGGCAAGGGTCAGGTTGGGCAGATCGTGGCCCTTGGCCAGCATCTGGGTGCCGACCAGGATCGCCGCCTTGCCGTCATCGAGCCCCGCCAGCATCGCCTCGAAAGATCCGCGGCGCCGCGTGCTGTCGCGATCCACGCGCAGCACCGGCGCCTGCGGGAAGCGAGCCGCCAGCGCGCTCTCGATGCGCTCGGTGCCCGCGCCCAAAGCCTGCAAGCCCGGGTCGTTGCAGGCCGGACAGCGCAGCGGTTTGCGCTGCATGTAGCCGCAGTGATGGCAGCGCAGCTGCGCGCTGGCTACATGCAAGGTCATCGGACGATCGCAGCGTGGACACTCCGCATGCCAGCCGCATTCATGGCACAGCAGCACCGGCGCCCAGCCGCGCCGGTTGCGGAACACCAGCACCTGCTCGTCGCGCGCGAGGGTCTTTCCGATCGCTGCCAGCGTGCGCGGTGCGAGTCCATCGTCGAGCCGCGCGCGCCGCACATCGACCACCTCGACGGTCGGCGCGCGGGCGCCAGCGGCGCGTTTGCTCAGACGCAGCGCGCGATAGCGACCGGCAGCGATATTGGCCAGCGTCTCCAGCGAGGGCGTGGCCGAACCGAGCACCACCGGCACGGCGAGCGCACGCGCGCGCACCACGGCCAGATCGCGCGCGTGATAGCGGAATCCCTCCAGCTGCTTGTAGGACTGATCGTGTTCCTCGTCGACCACGATCAGTCCCGGCCGCGCCAGCGGCGTGAACACCGCCGAGCGGGTGCCGATCACCACCGCGGCCTCGCCGCGCGCGGCAGCCAGCCATGCCGCTGCGCGCTCGCCATCGCCAAGGCCCGAGTGCAGTGCGGCGACCGGTACGCCAAGGCGTTCGCGATAGCGCTGCAGTGCCTGCGGGGTCAGCCCGATCTCGGGCACCAGCACCAGGCACTGGCGGCCGCGTGCCAGGGCCTGAGCGATCGCACCCAGATAGACCTCGGTCTTGCCGCTGCCAGTGACGCCATCGAGCAACCAGGCCGCGAATCCGTCGCTGGCGCCAATCGAGGAGACCGCATTGCGCTGCTCGGCCGACAGCGGTGGTGCTGCGACCGCTGCGCTGGCGCGCAGTGGTAGTTGTGCTGCGTCCACGGTCGCGATCAGTGCCTTGTCGAGCAGGCCGCGCACTACGCGGCGCGCGCCCGGCACGGCAGACTCCAACATGGGCTCATCGCACGCGCCAGCGGCGAGGGTCTCCAGCACGCCGCGCGCGAGGCTGCCCGCGCGCGGAGCCCGACCTGTCAGCGCGTGCGCGCCATCGGCAGTGATGGCGAATGCGCGCTGCTGCGGCAGGCGCTGCAGTAGGCTGCGTCGCAGTGCCGCCGGCAAGGCGGTCGCCAGCACCTCGCCAAGCGGATGCGCATAGTAGGCCGCGGCCCAGCGCAGGGTGTTCCACAATTCCGCACTGAACGGCGTGGCGCTGTCGAGCCAGCGCTCGGCGGCTCGCAGCTGCCGCGGGTCGTCGACGGCGGCGGCAACGCCAACGACCACGCCGACCAGCGCACGGCGTCCGAACGGCACCACCACGCGACAGCCGCATGGATCGTCCGGCATGGCGCCCTCGGGCGCCAGATAGTCGAAGTTCCGCGGCACCGGTACCGGCACCGCGACCTGCAAGACAACGGGCATTCGCGCTCCAGCGTGGCCGGGTCGGGCAGCATACGGGCCTGCATTGCCGACTCAAGCGCGGCTTGCGTCGCTTTCCTGCATCCCTGGCGAGGAAAACGAGCCAAACCCATCAATTGAAAAGGAATTGCCGCTTATCCACAGTGTCTGTGGATAAGTCTGTGGATGAAGCGCCTGCGAGGGCCTGCTGAACCCCAATCCATGGGCTTGCGCAGCATTCTGGTCATATTTTGACCATCAAGATAAATGTCTTTTAATTCAGATAGTTGCGGTGTGAACATAGCGCTATTGCGGGGCTCCACGGCGCTGCTGTCACAAAGCCGTAACGGCCACTGCGGGCCTGTGTACGACGCGCATTTTTCCGCTCGAAGGCTTGACATCCGTCAACCCCCGCAGCCCGTCTGCGTTACAGCCCTGTAACGAGCCCCCGCAAGCTCGCTATCGTGTCGACCAATGCCCCTCGCCACCGCTGTCTGGACCGAAACCGATCGCATGCCTTCCGCACCCGTGCAGGTGGCTGAACGCGCGCGCTCTCTCGACCGCTTCCTGCGCGGCATCGAGCGCCGCGCGCTGCGCATTGCCGAGCTGTCGACCCATCACCGCGAGGATGCGCTGGAGCTGGTGCAGGACGCCATGCTCGCCTTCGCGCGCAGCTATGCAGACAAGCCCGAGGACGAATGGCCGCCGCTGTTCCACCGCGTGCTCGACAGTCGCATCCTCGATTTCCACCGTCGCAGCCAGGTGCGCCGGCGCTGGCGCGTGTGGTTCGGTCGCCGCGCCGACGAGAACGAGGAGGATCCGCTGGAGCAGGTCGCCGACCCGGGCGATCCCGGCCCCATGCTGCGCATGGCCGATGGGCAGACGCGGGCCGCGCTGGAAGCCGCCCTGCGCGCCCTGCCGTTGCGCCAGCGACAGACCTTCCTGCTGCGCATTTGGGAAGGGCTGGATGTCGCCCAGACTGCGGCTGCGATGGGCTGTAGCGAGGGCAGCGTGAAGACCCATCTGTCGCGCGCGCTGGCCGCGCTGCGCCCACGTCTGGAGGACCTGCGATGAACGAGCGCAAGCAAGCAGCCGAGCCAGGCGATCCGACCCCGTCCGATGCACGCTGGGCCGAGCTGGCCTGTCGCGTGCTCGATGAGTCCGCGGATGATCTCGATGCGGCCACCCTGTCGCGTCTGCATCGCGCGCGTCTGGCTGCGATCGAGACCAGCCGCACACGGCGCGCCGCAGTCTGGGCTTGGCCGGCGCTGTTCGCGGCTGCGGCCAGCCTTGCGCTGGCCGTGCTGATCTGGCCGGCAGCACAGGCGCCGCTGGACAGCACGCCGGACAGTGTGCTCGCCGCTGGCGACCTCGAACTGCTCGCCACCGACGCCGACCTCGCCCTGTACGAAGACCTGGAGTTCTACGCGTGGCTGGATACGCAGCAATCTGCGGATGGCTGATCGGCTCCACGCTGGCAGCAACCGCGCCAGCACCCGCCGAGCCGCCAGCCGCACCCAGTGCCGAACTGCTGCTGTTCCTCGGCGAGTTCGGTGATGCCGATGGGCGCTACGTCGATCCCACCACGGTGGGTGAGGCCGATGCCGAGCCCGCGGACGATTCCGAAATCCACGATGACGACGAGCACACCGATGATCCGCCGCCTGATCGCCCTCGCTAGCCTGCTGCTGCTCTCAGCGGCCGCTTTGGCGGCCGGGCCGGCGTGGTCCGAACTGTCGTCCGAGGAGCGCGGCGTGCTGCTGCCGTTCGCCGCGCAATGGGACACGCTGCCCGAGGCCACTCGCGCGGATCTGCGCCGCGGCGCGCAGCGCTGGGCGGCAATGGACGGCGACGCGCGGCGCGCGGCTGCAACACGTTTCGGCGACTGGCAGAAATTCACCCCGCAGCAGCGCGCGGAGATCCGCCGCCGCTATCAGGCCTGGCGCGACCTGGATCCGGCCCAGAAGCAGCGCCTGCAGCGCAGCTTCGAACGCTTCCGCCATCTGCCGCCGGGCGAACGCCAGCGCCTGCGCCAGCGCTGGCAGGCCATGGACCCACAGCAACGGCGCGCCTTCCTCGACGGCATGCGCGCCAACCAGTTGGCCGGCGAAGGCCAGCGGTTGATGCGCGGGGTGCCGCCGGCCGAGCGCGAGGCGACGTGGAAGATGCTCGAAGCGATGTCCAAGGACGAGCGCCAAGTCCTGTGGCGTCGCATGCAGGCCACGCCGGCCGACGAGCGCGAGGCGCTGCGCGCCAAAGTGGTCGCGATGGACGCCGAGCAACGTCGGGCGTTCCTGCACGAAAACCGCTAGCCGTTGAAGTTCGACACGTTGTCACCAGACTTGCGTCGAGTGCGCCATCTCGCTGTGGGAGCCGGCATGCCGGCGACCGATCCCCCTCCGCTACAGCCACGACTCCGGTCGCTGCCATGGCAGCTCCCACCGCGAGGAAGTCCTGCCATCGCCAGTCATGTGCCATCGCCAGCCATGTGATCTGTGGGAGCCGGCATGCCGGCGACTGCAACACCACAGGTCGCCGCGACTCCGGTCGCTGCCATGGCAGCTCCCACAGCGAGGAAGTGCTGCCACTGCCAGTCATGTGTCATGGCCAGTCATGTAATGAAATCTGTGGGAGCCGGCATGCCGGCGACTGCAACCTCCGCTACAGGCGCGACCCCAGTCGCTGCCATGGCAGCTCCCACAGCGAGGAAGTGCTGCCATCGCCAGCCAAGTGCCATGGCCAGTCATGCAGTGAAATCTGTGGGAGCCGGCATGCTGGCGCTCGCCGAACAAGAATCCTGATCGTGGTTTGCGCAGCACCGAAGGCCCGTAGTCGAAGGGCCAGCGCTATGCCCCGATGTGGCGTGTGCTTCGATGCCGCGCGCGGCAACCTGTCATCGCGCGCGGCGAATCCTTGAGATGCAGGCAACTGGCTGCGTCGATTCGTCGATCGCATGCTTCGCCGTGCACCCAGGGCAACCAAGCATCCGATCGATGGACATTCGCGAACAAGGCCGTGCCGCGCGCCAATCACTGGCGATCCTGATCGACCACCTGCGGCCGATCCGGGTACCGCTGCTGGT
Organism: Lysobacterales bacterium; assembly: GCA_038249585.1. Taxonomy (GTDB): domain Bacteria; phylum Pseudomonadota; class Gammaproteobacteria; order Xanthomonadales; family Ahniellaceae; genus UBA4656. The sequence continues at coordinate 20,755 of JBBSDI010000002.1, forward strand.
GGTGATCAGCGGTGCGCTCGCCGCCCTGACGGTCGATCAGGTCGAGGAATTGTTCTGGCTGAGCCTGCTGCCGCAGCCGGGTGTTTACTGGTACACGGCCTCGCTGGTGGTCGGCACCCTGCTGGGTGCCGGCATCTGGTACAGCGCGCGCAACGCCTATCGGCTGCGCTATCCACGTTGGCCGCACCTGTCGGTGCCGCAGGCGCAGCGGTTCCGGGTCTGGATCCCGCGACTGCTTGGCGCCAGCGTGCCGTTGCTGCTGGCGATCGGTTGCATGATCGCCTGGCGTGGCGCAACCAGCGCTGCCGAGCGCGTACCGCTGCCGCTGCTGGCGCTCAAGTGCGGCTTGCTGCTGCTGGCCTCCGCGCTGCTGCTGTGGGCTTTCGTCAAACGCATCGCGATCCTCAACCGGCTGCGCGCGCGCGCCGGTCTGGCGCCGTTGCCGGCCACCGCCGATCAGCCGCAGGTGGATGAATTGCACGAGCTCGGACGCGCTCCGATCGTGCTGCTGTGCACCGCCCTGGTGCTGAACCTCGTGCTGATGATCGCCATCGTGTACGACGCCGAGACCCTGTCGCCATTGGGTCCGGCCACCATCGTGCTGCTGGCCGGGCTGTTCTTCTGCGTCAGCGGCGGTACCGGCACGCTGTTCGCGGATCGCTTCGGGCTGCCCCTGCTCAGCGCGCTGGTAGCGCTTGCAACGCTGTGGCAGATGCTCGGGGTCAACGACAATCACCTGGTGCGCCAGCACGCCGGCATGTCGACCCATTCGTTATCGGCAGGGCCGGCACTGCAGCGCGCGCGCTTCGACGAATATCTCGCCGCATGGTTGAAGGTGCGCTGCCCCGGCGCGGGGCCGTGTGTGGTGGTACTGGTGTCGGCCGAAGGCGGTGGCGTGCGCGCGGCTGCCTGGACCCATCTGGTGCTGGCCGAACTCGACGCGCGTACGCAGGGCGAGTTCTCGCGGCGTTGGTTTGCCGGCAGCGGCGTCTCCGGCGGCAGTCTTGGGTTGGCCACGCACGCAGTGTCACGGTTGGGCACGGCCGCCAGCGCCGACGTCGACGCGGCCACTGCCTTTTACGCCACCGACTTCCTGTCGCCCACCCTGGCCAACCTGTTCTTCGTCGATCTGGTGACGCAGCGCCTGCTGCCGATTGCGTTGTTCGACGATCGCGGCCGCGCGCTGAGCCGGGCCTGGGAGCGCGCGGCAGAACTGCACCTGGGCAGCTCGCTGCTGGCAGCGCCGTTCTCCGCGCTGTACAAAAGGCCCGATGGCACCATCGATGTCAGCGCCCCGCTGCTGCTGCTCAACAGCACTGCGGTCGATTCGGGAGCACGGGTGGTGCAGCATGGACTGGACGCCTTGCCGGGCGCCGACCGCGGCGCGTGGCCGGGTGCGATCGACGGATCGACCGTGCTGTCTGCGGCGCTGCCGCTGAGCGAGGCCGCACTCAATAGCGCACGCTTCAGCTATGTCAGTCCGGCAGGCACCGTGGGCGAGGGCAGTGTGCGGCTGCAGCTGGTCGATGGCGGCTACTTCGAGAACTCCGGCACCACCAGCCTGCTCGACCTGATCGAGGCGATCCGGCGTGGTGCCGATCGCGAGCTGGTGTTCCGCATCGTGCACATCAGCAACGACGTCGCGGCGGTACCGTTCAGCGTGCAAACCGGCGAGCCCGGCGATATTGCCGATGCCTGTCCCGACACGCGGCCGGCTGCGAGCACACCCAGCGGCGAGCTGCGTGCGCCGGTCAATGCCCTGCTGGCCACCCGCGCCGCGCGCGGCGACTATGCGCGCCGGATGTTGCTGCGCAGCCTGGGCGAGCGCGATCGGTTGTGGCATTTTCGCCTGTGCGATGCAGGGCGTCAGCTGCCGCTGGGCTGGACGATCTCGCGTGAAGGCCTGGACGAGATGCGCCGGCAGATCGCAGCTTGGCTCACCCCGCAGGCAGCGATCGGTATCGTGAAGCCGTCGCCGTGACTGCGCGGCGCGGCTCGCTACACTACGCGCGCTCCGGCACTGCGCCGGCAATGGGCAGACCGGGCCGCACATGTTCCTGACCACCCATTGGAGCCTGATCGTCGATGTACGCGGCTCGGCCGACCAGGCGCGTGCGGCGCTCGATACGCTGTGCGCGGCCTACCGCCGCCCGGTCATCGCATTCCTGCGCCAGCAGGGATTCAGCCGCGAGGATGCCGATGATGCCGCGCAGGGTTTCTTCGTCGAGCTGCTGGAACGACGCACCATCGAGCGCGCCGACCGCGCACGCGGACGCTTCCGCACCTTCCTGCTGGCCGCCCTGCGCAACCATCTGTCGAACCAGCGCGACCACGACGGCGCCCACAAGCGCGGCGGGCGGGTGCTGCACGCGGCCATCGATGACCTGACCGACGCCGAGATGCCGGAGATGCGGCCAGGCGAATCGCCGGAGGCGGTGTTCGACCGCGCATGGGCGATGACGGTGCTCGAGCGCGCACTGGCGCGCCTGCGCGTGGAAGCCGAGGAGTCCGGCAAGAAGAGCCTGTTCGAAACCATGTGCCCGTTCGTGATCGAGCCGGTGGAGCGGCAGGAGTACCAGTCGCTGTCCGAGTCCCTCGACATGCGCCCGAACACCATTGCGGTCGTGGTCCGGCGCCTGCGTGCGCGCTACCGCGAACTGATCGAGGCCGAACTGATCGAGACCATCGGCGACCGCCGCGACCTCGAGTCCGAACTGGAGCTGCTGCGCCGCGCGCTGCGGACCTGAGATCCGGCCAGAAAGCCGCGGCCGCCGCGCAAGCTGTCGCCGGTCTGTCATCGATGGCGCGCTTTTGCCGTATCGCTAGACAGGGCGGCCGCTGGCGCTGCCGACTGGCAGGCAGGGCGACATGGTCGATCGGCAGGTGCAAGTGCTGGATGTTCGCGGATACTATGCCGCGACCCCTCGCTGGTGTTTGCTCTGCCGATGGCAGTCGCCCCGACCACTGCCGCTGCGATCCCCGGATACCGCATCGAAGGCACGATCGGTCGTGGCGGCATGGCGATCGTCTATCTTGCCGTGCAGCAGTCGCTCGACCGCCGGGTGGCATTGAAAGTGCTGGACCGAGCGCTTGCCCGCGAGCCCGAGTTCGTTGCCCGCTTCATCGGCGAGGCGCGTCTGCTGGCCAGCATGCACCATCGCAACATCGTCGCGATCCACGACGTCGGCGAATACGACGGTGCGCCGTATCTGGCGATGGAGTACTTCCCGGAAGGCTCGATGCTGCCATTGTGCGGCCGCCTCGGCGAGCGCGAAGTGCTGCGCTGCATCCGCGATGTCGCCTCTGCACTGCACCACGCGCATGCGCGTGGCGTCGTGCATCGCGACATCAAGCCCGACAACATCTTCCGGGCTGCCGACGGCGTATCCATGCTGGGCGACTTCGGCATCGCGCGCGGCCACCATCGGGACGGTGCGACCACTGCGGTGGGACGGGCGCTGGGCACTCCGCAATTCATGGCGCCCGAGCGCTGGCGCGATGAGCCAGGCGACCCGCGCAGCGATCTGTACAGCCTCGGCGTGACCCTGCATGCGCTGGCCACCGGCAAGGTGCCCTACGACGGCGAGAATCCGCTGAGCATCGGCATGCGCCATGCCAATGACCCGTTGCCGCTGCTGCCCGCGGCATTCACGCGCATGCAGGGCTTGCTGGCCAGTCTGATGGCAAAATCAGCCGATGCGCGGGCGCCGAGTGCCGCGGCCGTGGTGGAGCATGTCGACGCGCTGCTGGCCGAAATCGACGCCGATCCGGATGCCGACCACGCAGGCGGGCGCACCAGCACCGCGCGGCTGCTGCTGGAATGGCCGTTTCGCAGCCGCGACGCACAGCCGCAGACATCGGCTGCGGCGCAAACCAGAACGCCGCGTCGCCTTGTAGCCGTGCTCGGCGCTGCCGTCGCGGCAGTTCTTGCCGCGCTTGCGGTGTGGCAGTTCGGCAGCCCCGCGGTCGCTCCGTCCGATCCGCGGCGCGTTGCGGTGCCGAGCACCGTCTCGCTGGCGATCATGCCGTTCGCAGCCGATGCGGCCGACGAAGAACTGGTGCGCCTGGCCAATGTGCTCACCAACGATCTGACCAGCGGCCTGGCCCGACACCGCGGTCTGGAAGTCGCCGAACGCAGTGCCGCCGACGGCGCGCACGCACAGCAACTCGACGATGCCGCGCTCGCCGAGCGCCTGCGCGTGGGCTACGCACTGCGCGGCACGCTGGCCCGCAATGCCGACGCGCTGCGCGTTCAGGCGCAGCTACGCGAGCTGCCTTCCGGCCGCACCCGCTGGGAAACCAGTTTCGATGGGCAGTATGCGCGCTTCTGGGAGCTCGAATCGCACGTGATCGGCGCGGTCACGGCGGTGCTCACGCCGTCGGTGGAGCCGGCGGCTGCGGCGAATCCGGCGGGCGGCTCGACGGATGCGTTCGTCCATTACCTGCGAGGCCGACAGTTGCTCGATGGGTCGGGCGGGGGCGGCGGCAGCGCTGCAGCAGCGGCAGTCGAGTTCAAGGCCGCGCTGGCAAAATCGCCGGATTCTGCAGCCGCGCACGCAGGGCTCTGCGCCGCGCAGCTGAAGCTGTTTGAAAGCGGCCGCGATTCGCAGCAGTTCGATCGCGCACGGGACGCGTGCGATGCCGCGATGGCGGCTGACTCGACCATGGGCGAGGTCATGCTGGCTTCCGGCGACTTGTACCGGCTCAGCGGCGACGCAGCGCGTGCGATCGAATTCTATCGCCGTGCCGAAACCGATCCTGCGCTCCGGGTCAGGGCGCTGACTGGTTTGGGCAAGGCGCATGCATCGCTGGGCGACAATCCCGCCGCTGAAAATTACTTGCGCCGCGCGCTCGGTCTGCAGCCTGGATCGTGGCAAGGCTATCTGGCCCTCGGCAACTTCCTGCGCGGTAGTGGTCGCGGTGGCGAGGCGATCGACAGCTACCGCGTCGCTTTGTCGTTGGCACCTGGCGACGAGACGTCGGTCTACAACAATATGGGCAGCACCATGATGTTGCTCGACCGGCTGGAGGAGGCGGCGGACGTGTTCGGCAAATCGCTTGAGCGAAAACGCACGAAGTCGAACCTGTCGAACCTTGGCACCGTGCAGTTCTCCCTCGGCCAGTTCCAGTCCGCCGCGACGCTGTATCGTGAAGCGTTGACCATCGACCCTGATGACTATCGACTACACGGAAATCTTGCGGATTCGCTGTCGCTGCAAGGAGCAGCACAAGAGCAGGCTGCCGAGCACTACCTGGCCGCCGCCGAGCGCGCGCGCGCCTACCTCGCCGCGCGCACCGATGCTGTAGATGCTGCGGCAGACCTTGCCTGGTACTTGCTCAACATCGATTTAAAGCGCGACGCGCTTTCGCTGATCGAGCCGATTGCACTACGCGACGATATCGATAGTGAGCTCGCCTACCGGCTCGCGCAGTGTTTTGCCGTGCTGGGAAACCTCGAGGCTGCACGCATCTGGCGCCAAAAGGCGTTGGAGCGGGGATTCTCGCCGCGTATCATCGCCTCGACACCGTGGTTTTCCGCCCTGTAGCGCGAGCTGCGGGCACCATCCACCGCGCGCCCCGTGCGGTGGTCAATGATCAGGGAGAGCAAGTCATGGCTAACGGCGACAAATCGAAAGGCAATTCTGGCGGGAAGCACGCACCGCCGCTCGTTTATGAGGTGTTTGTCGACGCGGAGCGTTGCGCGGTTCCATCGAAGGATGTTCCCGTCGTATTGCGCCCACGCGATGTGGTGCGCTGGGTCGCACAAAGCAAGTTCGAGATCAAGTTTGTGGGTCGCTCAGCCCGGGCCCGCGCCGCCCAGGCGCTGCTGAAGCCGAAAGAATCCAAGGGCCGGTTTTCCATCGAATTCTGTGATCCGTCAGCGACCAAACTCACGCGTCTCGACTATGAGGTGCTGGTTGATGGAAGGATCATCGATCCAACCATTATCGTCGATCCGGCCGCAGTCGTTCTTCTGGCTTGAGGGGTCTCGCGGTGACCGCAAGCCGGATTTGAAACCGGTCGGCTCGGCACAAGCGCAAGCCCCGCCCAGTCACCCACCGGGCGCGGCTTCATGATCAAGGCGCCACCGATACAGTTTCGACGCCTTACCGTGCGTTCTGGCGGCATCGGCCGCGATCCGCTCGAGGTCGAGGCTGGATGAGCCGGCGGTCGGCGATGCTGTGGCATCGCCGGCCGCCACCGCAGCCATCGCGGCGACATGCGCATCGAGCAGCGGCAGTGGTGCGGTTGCCAGTACCAGCAGGATTTCTTCGCTAGCGGCGCGGCTTTCCACGGTGTAGCTCTGATGTGCGCCCTGCACGGTGCCGGGCAGTTCGTGTTCGCCAGCCAGTAGCGGGTTCTTCAGGTCCAGCACGGCCAGCGGAAACATCACGGTCGGCATGCCACCGAGTTCCTGATTGAACGCATACACGTACAGGTCGCGATTGTTGCTGATGCCGATCCGTAAACGATCTCCGATGCGGGTCGTGGCCGGCGATTCCAGCCGTTGCGCTTGAATTCCGTCGGCGACCCGCGCCAGCTGCACGTCGATCGCGGCGAATACGGCGTCCGCGTCGGCAGTACCATCGGCGGATGCGGGCGTTGGTTCGGCTGGCGTCGGCGGCGCCAGCGCGGTCGGGGCAGCGGGTGCGGCCGCGCCGCCCAGCATCGCGCTGGCCGCATCCTGCGCGCTGGCAGCCGCGTTGCCCGCTTGCCGCGATGCGCCCGGCGGTGGGCCGCGCTCGCCGCCGAAGATCACCAGACCTGCAGCGACCAGGGTCACGGCCAGCGCGAGCAGTGCGGTGGCGCGTCGGGAACGTCGTGTGCTCATTGATCGAACTCCGAGACCAGCTCGCATACCCGACGGGTGGCGCTGAAGCGCGCGCCGAAGCGGGCCAGGCCATCGGCGCGCAGCTGTGGTGCGTGCTCGCGCAGATAGTTCTCCAGTGCCGCGCGCGTATCCAGATGATAGCGCACGCTGTAGGTCACGCGATCGCGCTCGCCGTCTTCGATCAGCAACTCAGCGCGGGTGAAACCGGGGATGGCGAGAATCTGCCGGATATGCGGCGACAGCCACGCAAGGTAGTCCGCGGCGATCTGCGGCTCGACGCTGGCGCGCACCTCGTAGACGATCATCGCTCGCGTCTCACAGATTGAACATGCCCAGCAGGATAGCCAGGGTCAGGCCGAAGCCGAGCAACAGCATGTAGGCGGTGCCGATGATGCAGAACTTGAACACGGTCGCGAACCAGTTCTGCCGATAGATGCGCTTCTGTGCGATCAGCAGATACACCGGAATCCACCATCCCATCGCCCAGACCGTCCAATCCAGTGTGGTGTCCAGCAACGGGCGGCTGGCCGCAACCTTCAGTTGCAGGATCAAAAGCAGGCAGATCACGAGCAATGACAGGAATATGAACGCGTGGCTGTGCAGCGCGGTCAGCAGGTGCTCCATGTAAAGACGCCGCTTGAACAGGTACATCATCTTCAGCAGCAGGGCGAACAGCGGCATCAGCACAAAGGTCGCCGGCGGGATCGCGGCGAAAAACGCCTCGATCAGCGGCTTGGGATCCTTGCGTGCATTGCGGATCGCGGCGGATGCGCGTCCGGCACGCTCATTGAGTAGTGTGTTGGCAGCGTCCGGCAGCCAGCCGATCGCGATCGGGTTTTTCTCCGCGTCCCAACGGTCGCCGCCGAAGCTGATTCCGCCGTCGAGCTCATCGAGCGGGTCTGCCGGTTCCGGGCGACCTGCCGCGCGGGCAGCGGCGAGATCGGCCAGCCAAGCCTTGCGCTTTGCGGCCTTGGCCTCGATCTGTGCTTTGCTCTTGCCCAACTGCGATTGCGCTTCATCGATCGCAGGTTGTGCGCTGCCGACGGCGTGAAGTCCTTTGCGCAATCCCGCGCCGCCTGCGTCGAGTTTGGAAAGCGTCCTCGCCAGCCACGCATCAACCGCTTCAGGTGTCTTCGCCTCCGCCAGTTCGCCGTCGCCGTCGTCGCCGAAGTTGATTGCATTCTCGGACTGCTCCGCATACAGCTTCAGCGCGAAAAACGAAAACACGCAGAGGAAGAAGAACAGCCGGAACGGCGTGACATAGCGCACGCGGCGCCCGGCGATGTACTCGCACGTCAAATGCCCGGGCTTGAAGTACAGCGGTGCCACTGTGCGCAGCAGGCGGCTGTCGATGCTGAACACCGTATCGAGGAAATCGCCGAGGATGCTGGAGAAGCGCCGGATCAGCCCTTTGCGCGGCTGCCCACAGGCAAAGCAGAACTCGCCCCAGGTCGCCGCGCCGCAGTTCGGGCAGCTGTCGCCTTCAGCCGGGGCTGACGCTGCCGCGGGTGCAACGGGCGGCGGTGCGGCAACCGCCGCCGGCGTCGACGCTGCAGGGGTCGGTTGCTCGGTCATTTGCCGATCAACATGCCAGCACCGCGCATCCAGCCGATGGTGTCGTCGAGCAGGCGGTCCAGCGGGGTGATGCGATAGTCCAGCTCGCGCTGCGCGCGCGCCGAATCGACCACCAGATCATGGCAGGTGAACTGCGCGGCTTCGGCGGTCAGGGCCGGTTTACGACCGCGCACGCCGGCGATGAACTCCTGCAGCCGCGCATACGCCCTGAGTGCTACCGCCGGCGTGGCGCGCTCGGGCACCTTGCGCCCCAGGCGTCTGCCGATGCGCTGGATCAAATCGAGGAAGCGCGCATGCTCGCCGCCGAGCAGATAGCTGCGTCCCACGCAGTCGCGCTGCCACGCCGCGACGTGCGCCTTGGCGACTTCGCGCACGTCGGCGAACGCGCCGGCCCCCGGTGGCGCCCCGGGCAGTTCGCCGCGATCGACCAGTTGCACCAGGCGCGCCCAATTGTGCGTATCACCCGGCCCGAAGATATGCGCCGGATACAGGATGGTCGCCTGCAGGCCTTGCGCCATCGCCGCGCGCACCGCTTCTTCGCCCAGATATTTGCTGCGCTCGTAGTTGACCCAGCTCTCGCCGCCGCGGCGCGGCGTGTCCTCGGTGAGCGTGGCATGCACCAGATGGCTGAAGCACGACACGCTGGCGGTATGGATCATGCGCACCCCGCTGGCAAGTGCGGCCTGCGCCAGCGCGCGCGTGCCCTCGACATTGACCAGGGTCTGGCGCGCCGCGTCGCCCCGCCACGTGCTGGTGTCGGCAGCGGTATGGAAAATCGCATCGAGGTCGGCCGTCACGGCGCTGGCCAGCGACTGCGGCTGCGCCAGATCGCCGCGCACGCTGGCGATGCCGGCAGCCGCCAGCGTCGCATCGGACGCGTCCGAGCGCGACAGTGCGCGCACCGTCACGCCCGCCTCGCGCAGCTCGCGCAGCAGATGCTGGCCCACGAATCCGGTCGCGCCGGTTACCAGCACCGTGGTCATCGCCATTCTTCTCCGAGCCCCGAAAGGGTTGCGATACCATACTGGCCCGCTTGGCCCGCACTCAACCATGAAATACGGATTGCGGCGCCGACGCCTCGCGCACGAGGTGGCGGCGACCTTCGTGCTCGCTCTGCCGATCGTCATCGGCCAGCTGCTCACGGTGGGCATGAACACGGTCGATACGGTGCTCGCCGGTCGCCTCGGCACCCAGGTGCTGGCTGCCGTATCGCAGGGCTACCAGATCTGGGTGGTGGTGCTGCTGGTGGTGATCGGGGTGATGCTGGCGGTGACGCCCTCGACCGCGCAGCTCGATGGCGCCGGGCGTCGCGATGCGGTTGGCGCGGTGTTTCGCCAGGCCCTGTGGCTGGCACTGATGGCGGGCGTGCTGCTGATGCTGCTGGTGCGCGAGGCAGACAGCCTGCTGCGCATGGCCCAGGTGGCGCCCGAGATCATTCCCGATGCCGGCGCATTCCTGCGTGCGATCGCGTGGGGCGCGCCGGGGCTGGCGCTGTTCTTCGCCTGCAAGAACACCAGCGAAGGCCTGTCGCTGGCGCGTCCTTCGCTGTATTTCAGCCTGCTTGGCGTCGCGGTGATCGCGCCCGTCGCGGTGGTGTTGATGTACGGCAAGCTCGGATTTCCCGCGCTCGGTGCGGCCGGTGCGGGCTACGCGCATGCGATCGCGATCTGGTGCCAGGCGCTGGCGTTCCTGCTGTATCTCGCGCTGCGCGGCAGCTATCGGCAAGCGCAGCTGTTCGCGCGTTTCGACTGGCCGCAGTGGCGCGCGATCTACGGCCTGTTGCGGATCGGCGTGCCGATGGGCATGGCCCTGTTCATGGAGGGCGGTCTGTTCGTGGTCAGCGCCTTGTTGATCGGCTCGCTCGGGCAGGTGCCGGCCGCCGCGCATGCGATCGCGATCAACATCGCCTCGCTGGCCTTCATGGTGCCGCTTGGGATCGCGATGGCCACCACGGTGCGGGTCGGCAATGCGGTGGGGCGACGCGACGTCGACGCGATCGCCGGTGCGGCAATGGCCGGACTGGTACTGGTATTGATCGCCCAGGTGGTCTCGGCTGCAGCGATGTTCGCGTTCCCGAAAACCATTGCAGGCCTGTACACCAGCGACCTGCCGGTGGTGGCGATGGCCGCCAGCCTGCTGTGGTTCGCAGCCGTGTTCCAGTTCTCCGATGGCATCCAGGCGCTCGCCAATGGTGCCCTTCGCGGCCTCAAGGACACCGCAATCCCGGCGGCCATCACGGTGCTGGCGTACTGGGGCGTGGGCTTTCCGCTCGGCTGGTGGCTGGGCATTGCGCGCGGCTGGGGTGCGAGCGGATTGTGGGTCGGACTGATCGCGGGGCTCAGCGTCGCGGCATTGCTGCTGTCGGCGCGCTTTCGCAATCGGGTGGCGCGCATGCGGCGCGAGGGCGTGCCGCTGGGCGTGGACAATCAGACAGGCATCAGCGCGCCCCGCTGAGATCGTCACGTGTTCCTGACGTGACCTTCGAGGCATCTACAGCGCGGCGCGATCCGCTACCCTTGACGGATCGAATCCTCACCCAGCGATCCTGATCATGGCCGAGAACGGCAAGCCCAATATCTTCGTGCGTTTCTTCCGCGGCATCTGGGGCGCGTTCAATTTCACCCGCAGGCTGGTGTTCGGCGTGATCGCGCTGTTCCTGCTGATCGGCGTGCTGGCCAGCCTCGGCGGCAGGGGCCCGACGCTCGCGCTCAAGACCGCGCTGGTACTCGCACCCACAGGCGCCATCGTCGAGCAGCACAGCGGCAGTCCGTCCGATCGTGCGCTGTCCAAGGTGCTCGGCGAAGAGGTCGTCGAGACGCAGCTGCGCGACATCCTGCGCGCGATCGACGGTGCTGCCCGCGATACCCACATCGACCGCATCGTGATCGTGCCCGATTCGTTGGCCTCGATCGGCTACAGCACGCAGCTCGAAATCGGCGCGGCACTCAAGCGCTTCAAGACCTCGGGCAAGGAAATCATCGCCGCCGGCGCCGGCATGGGGCAGGGCGGCTACTACCTCGCCGCGCACGCCGACAAGATCTATCTGCATCCGGAAGGCGCGGTGCTGCTCGACGGCATCGGCCGCTATCGCACCTACTTCAAGGACGCCTTCGACAAGTTCGGCGTCGAGGCGCGTCTGTTCCGCGTCGGCGAGTACAAGTCCGCCGGCGAGCCCTTCATCCGCAGCGACGCGTCGCCGGAAGCCAAGCAGGCCGATCTGTTCTGGATGGGCGATCTGTGGCAGCGCTACCTGTTCGAGGTATCGCAGCTGCGCAAGATCGAGGATGGCAAGCTGGCCGCCGATATCGAGAACTACGTGGCGCTGGTGCAGTCGCACTCGGGCGACCTGGCCAAGATGGCGCTCGATCAGGGTCTGGTCGACGAGCTCAAGACGCGCGACGAAGTCGACGCGATGCTGATCGAAAAAGGCGCGCTCGACGAAGACGAAAAGACCTTCCGCCAGATCTCGGTCGACGACTACGCAAGCTTCCTCAACAACGCCGATATGCTGCACCTGGGCCAGCCGGCGATCGGCGTGGTGGTTGCCGAAGGCGAGATCACCGATGGCGTGCAGCCCGCGGGCATGATCGGCGGCGACTCCACCGCGCTCCTGATCCGCACTGCGCGCGAGGACGACAACGTCAAGGCGATCGTGCTGCGCGTCGATTCGCCCGGTGGCGGGGTGTTTCCGTCGGAGCTGATCCGGCGCGAGGTCGAACTGACCAAGGCTGCCGGCAAGCCGGTGATCGTGTCGATGGGCGATCTCGCCGCATCGGGCGGCTACTGGATCTCGATGAATGCCGACAAGATCATCGCCAGCCCCAGCACCATCACCGGCTCGATCGGCATCTTCGGCCTGTGGGTCAATTTTCCCGAAGCGCTCGGCAAGCTGGGACTGCGCACCGATGGCACCGCCACCACCTGGATTGCCGGTGCAATCGATCCGACCCGCGAGTTCGACCCGCGCCTGGGCCAGTTGATCCAGAGCGTGATCGATCGCGGCTACCAGCAGTTCATCGGCAAGGTGGCGAGTGCGCGCGGCAAACAGGTCTCCGAGATCGACAGCATCGCGCGCGGTCGCGTGTGGAGCGGCGCCCAGGCCAAGGAGCGGGGGCTGGTCGACGAGCTCGGTACGTTCGATGACGCGATCAAGGCCGCAGCCAGTGCCGCGTCGATCGACGAGTATCGTGTGCAGTACATCGAACAGGAACGGTCGCCCTTCGAGCAGCTCTTCGCCAACATGCTGCAGTCGCGCATCGGGGCTGCGGTCGCCGCGGGCGTGAGCCTGCCGACCCAGTGGCTGCCGCAACAGCAGCTGGGCGAGATCGAGCGTGCCCGGCGCGTGCTCGCCGACGCGGCTCGCCATCGACCGGCAGCGATCTACGCGCACTGCGAGTGCGATACCCGCTGAGGCTGCGCGCGGCCGCGGCATGGCGCCTGCGGTCGCACTCGGGCCTGGCATCGACAGGGCTCTCGCGCCCTGCCGGCTGCCAGTTTCAGCCGCCCTGTTGCTCCAGCGCGCGATCCTGGCGCGCTTTCTGCTCCAGCACATCGGCTTCGACCGCTTCGGCGCGCTCCCGCGGATCGCGCGGATCGACGGCCTGGGGTGTCGGCGCGGCAGACTCCGGCGCCGGCGGCAGCGGGGGCGGCGGTGAGCACGCCGCCATTGCGAGCAGTATCAGGATCAGGATCGCGCGTCGCATCGATGCATCCTCAAGGGGGCAGTCGCGGTAGCCTACGCCAACCGCGCCGTGCAGACCCAGGCGCAGCCATCCAAGCATGGAGGTCCGGATGAACGGCACACGCTGGCGTCTCGATGGTCGGGTGGCCCTGGTGAGCGGGGCGAGCAAGGGGATCGGCCGCGCCTGCGCTGCCGAACTGCTCGGCTTCGGTGCCGATGTGCTGCTGGTCGCGCGCGACGAGGTGCAGCTGGATGCCGCCCGCGATGAGCTGGCCGCGGACCATCCCGGGCGTCGGGTGCTGGCCTTTGCCGCCGACCTGTCGGAGTCCGAGCAGCGCCTCGACGTGTTCGACTGGGTGGTCGATCTGGGCGTCGAACTCACCGTGCTGGTGAACAATGTGGGCACCAACATCCGCAAGCCCACCCTCGACTACAGCATCGACGAGTATCGATTCCTGTTCGAAACCAATCTGCTCAGCGCCTTCGAGATGTGCCGGCTTGCGCATCCGCATCTGGCGCGCCATGCGCAGTCGGCGATCGTCAACATCGGCTCGGTCGCGGGACTTACCCACCTGCGCACCGGCTCGCCCTATGCCATGACCAAGGCCGCATTGACCCAGCTGACGCGCAACCTCGCGGTCGAGTGGGCCGGCGACGGCATCCGCGTCAACTGCGTGGCGCCCTGGTACATCCGCACCCCACTGGCCGAGCGGGTGCTTTCCGATCCTGCCTACTACGACGAGGTCATCGAGCGCACGCCGCTGGGTCGTGTCGGCGAGCCCGAAGAGGTCGCCGCCACCGTGGCCTTTCTGTGCCTGCCTGCGTCCAGCTTCATCACCGGCGAATGCGTCGCAGTCGATGGCGGTTTTCTGCGCTACGGTTTCTGAACTGCAGCTTGCCGTCGGAAAGCGTCTGTGCGTTGGCGAACGGTTCGCGCACTCCCGGTTTGGCACCATGCAAGTCGATTGAAATCCACGGAGAACCGCCATGCGCCCGATTGTCCTGCTTGCTGCACTGACCGCTACCGCGTTGCTTGCTGCGATGCCGCTGCACCATGCACAGGCCGCGAGCGCTGCCAAGCTCGAACGTGACAGTAACGAGACCCTCGAACACCTCTACGACACCCAGCCCAGCACGCGTGAAGTGCTGGGCCGCGCGGCGGGCGTATTGGTGTTCCCGGGCATCTACAAGGGCGGGATCGGCGTGGGCGCGGAATTCGGCGAGGGCGTGCTGCGCGAACGTGGTGCGGTCAGCGGTTACTACCAACTGGTGACCGGCTCGGTCGGCTTGCAGCTGGGCCTGCAAAAGC
>JBBSDI010000003.1:0-32758 GCA_038249585.1 Lysobacterales bacterium
AGCACCAGGGTTCTGGAACTGCAGTGTCGAGGTGGTCGCCGCACCGCCCACAGCCTGCGGCGGAGTTGCCACCGTGCTGCCCGACATTGGCGTCGAGGTCAGCGGTGTGGCCGTGCCGGCCGGGCACGACAGCGTCCACGTGCGGGCATTGGCGCTCCCACCGCGGTTCTCGTTGCAGGTCAGGGCCTGGGTTACTGCCGCTGCACCCAGGGTGCAGGTGCCCGACAGGCTGGTACCGCTGATCGCACCCGCGCCCACGGCCGTGATCGTCTGCGCAAAACCGGCGAACGGCGCGGTCGGTGCGGTACAGGTCAAGGTCGTGGTCGACGGCGCACCGCTGCCGGAACCGGCCGGTGCACCGAGCGCGACCGCGATGGAACCCGCACCCATCGAGCCGACCGCAGCCCCGCCGGTGAAGCCGACGGTGGTACCGGTTGCCGGCGTAAAGGCGAATACCGGTGCGGTCGATGCACCGACAATCGTGACAGGTGTATTAGGCGTGTTGTCCCAAACAAACCGCGTCACCACGGCGGGAAAACCGGTGGCCGCACTCGTGGTCATTATCGCGTAACCGTAGTGCAGGGTAGAGCCGGTCTCGTTGGTGAATCGAAAACCCACGTAGCTTGTACCCGTGGTGCGGAACGACGTGCCCAGGGTGGACACAGGGCCCACAGTTGCGAAGGTGCTTGCCGGACCGACGACCGCGCCAGGCAAGAGCGCGGTGACCCCCGTTCCCGTACCGACGACCTGATTGTTGTTCGCCGCGCCCGCAGACGTGAAGAAGAACAGAAAACCGGCCCCCAGGTACGGGTTGAAGTCCCAGCCGGCAATGGTCGCATTCGCGCTGGCGCCGGTCACCATATTCAGATACAGACCGTCAAGGTTTGGTGTGACGGTCAGGCTCACCGGCCCACTATCGATCACCGCCGCCATCGCGGACGAAGAGGCAAGCCCCATGAAAGTCAAGCCAGCCATGGCGCGTATCCGGCGAGCCATCAGGCTGCCGCTTCGAAGTGTGCCGATACCCATTGTTTTGATCCCCGTGTTGTCGTTGTTTGAACTGTGCCCCACTGCCAGTTTTACACCGAGATGACAACGCGGTACAACACTTGCTGGCGCAGGCGCGCCGCCCTACTTCACGCCGTTTCGCGGTAGTGCCCGCAAGCCCATGAAATCGCTAAATGCGTGATCGACCATGGCCTGAGGCGCCGCGGTCGATCCGCCACCGCGAGCAGGGCGCCAGGTCACCGATTATCGGTCCGCGCGCCAAACATCAGCCGCCGCTGCGCGCTCACGGAACCCTCGGCATCGTCGCTTCAACGTCGCCACACTGCGCCCGATGCCGCAACACATGGTCCATCAAGACCAGCGCGACCATCGCCTCGGCGATCGGCGTGGCGCGGATGCCCACGCAGGGGTCATGGCGGCCCTTGGTCACCACCTCGATCGGCTGGCCATCGACATCGATGCTGCGCCCGGGTTGCGGCAGGCTCGAGGTGGGCTTGAGTGCGATCGCCACCCGCAGTTGCTGGCCACTGCTGATGCCACCGAGAATGCCGCCAGCGTGATTGCTGGTGAATCCCTGCGGCGTGATCTCGTCGCGATGCTGGGTGCCGCGCTGTGCGACCACCGCGAAGCCGTCGCCGATCTCCACGCCCTTGACCGCGTTGATGCCCATCAGCGCGGCGGCGAGGTCGCCATCGAGCTTGCCGTACAGCGGCTCGCCGAGACCGGGCGGCAGGCCGTCGGCCACCACTTCGATGCGCGCACCGATCGAATCGCGATCCTTGCGTACGGCATCGAGGAGATCTTCCAGCTCGCCGATCATGTCGGGGTCGGGCCAGAAAAAAGCATTCTGCTCGACTGCCGCCCAGTCGAAGCGCCGCGGCACCAGGCTGCCCATCTGCGTCATGCAGCCGCGCACCTCGATGCCCATGCGCAGCCTGAGCCACTTCCTGGCGATCACGGCGGCGGCCACGCGCATGGTGGTCTCGCGTGCCGAGGAGCGACCGCCACCACGCGGATCGCGGATGCCGTACTTGTGCCAGTAGGTGTAGTCGGCATGCCCTGGGCGAAAGCTGCGCGCGATGTCGGCGTAGTCTTTCGAGCGCGCGTCGGTGTTGCGCACCAGCAGCGCGATCGGCGTGCCGGTGGTGCGGCCTTCGAATACGCCGGACAGGATCTCGACCCGATCCTCCTCGTGGCGCTGCGAGGTGTGTCGCGAGCGACCGGTGGCTCGCCGTCCGAGATCGTGCGCAAACTCCTCCTCGCTGATCTCAAGCCCCGGCGGACAGCCGTCGATGACGCAACCGATCGCAGGCCCGTGGCTCTCGCCGAAGGTGGTGACCGCCAGCAGCTTGCCGAAGGTATTGCTCACGGGGTGAGCCCGCGCGCGGCCAGCGCGCCCAGCACAACGTCGCGATGGGCCAGCAGGTCGCGACGTTCGAGCACGAACACGCCCATCTGCCCGACCTTGAACTCGACCCACGCGAAGGGCACCTGCGGCAGCAGTGTGGATAGCGCGGCTTCGCTGTCGCCGACCTCGCAGATCAGCAGGCCATGTTCGCGCAGATGCTCGGGGGCTGCGGCGAGGATGCGCAGCGGCAGGTCCAGGCCGTCGACGCCGGACTCAAGCCCCAGTGCGGGTTCGAACTGGTACTCCGGCGGCAATGCGGCGACCTCGTCGGCCGGCACATAGGGCGGATTGCTCACGATCAGATCGTAGCTCTCGCCGGCAAGTTCGCCGAACAGATCGGACTTGCGCACTTGCACGCGATCGGCGACGTTGTGCTCGCTGGCGTTGTGACGCGCCAGATCCAACGCCGCATCGTTGATATCGGCCAGATCGACCTGCCAGTACGGATGATGCACGGCGATAGCGATGCCGATGCAGCCGGAGCCCGTGCACAAATCGAGCACACGCTGTATCTCGCGCCCGCCGAGCCACGGCTCGAAGCCTGCCAGGATCAACTCGGCGATCGGCGAGCGCGGCACCAGCACCCGTTCGTCGACGCTGAACGACAGTCCCGCGAACCAGCCTTCGCCGGTGAGGTAGGCCACCGGGCGACGCTCGTCGATGCGACGCCTGAACAAGGCCAGCACGTCGCCGCGCTCTTCGGTGCTCAGGCGGGCCTGGCCGTAGACCGGCGGCGTGTCCGGCGGCAGATGCAGCGCGTGCAGCACCAGCTGGGTCGCCTCGTCGATCGCCGAATCGTTGCCGTGGCCGAAGGTCAGGCCTGCCTGATTGAAGCGACTCGCGCCCCAACGGATGAAGTCGATGATGGTGAGCAGTTCGGCTGGCACGTGGTCGGCGGGGTCAGGACGGGTAGGCAAGTATAGAACCCCGCGCAGCGACCGGTCCTGCACCATGCGCTCGCTATACTTGGACGTCTTGTCCTGCGTCGCGCCCGCAATGAATTCCAACCGCTCCATCATGATGTTGATCGTGGTCGCCGCAGTCGCGGTGTCGGCCGGACTGTGGCTGGGCCAACGGCAGCTGCTGACGCCCGCAGCGGATGCCACGATTCCGGTGCAGGCGGCATTGCTTTACCCGCAGGCGCGTACGGTGCCGCCATTCGACCTCGAGCGCGCGACCGGCGGCACCTTCAGCCAGGACGATCTGCAGGGCCGCTGGACGCTCGCATTCTTCGGCTTCACCCATTGCCCCGACATCTGCCCGACCACGCTGGCGGCGATGAAACAGGTCCAGGATGCGCTGGCGGCAAGCCAACCGGCGATTCCGCTGCAGATGCTGTTCGTATCGGTCGACCCTGACCGCGACACGCCCGCGGTGCTGGCCAAGTACGCCGCGTTCTTCAGCCCGGACATCATCGCCGTCACCGCACCCGAGGAGCGACTGCTGCCGATGACCCGCGGGCTCGGCGTGGTCTACATGCAAAGCGCGCTGCCCGCAGGCGGCTATACGGTCGACCACAGCGCGCAGTTGGTGTTGATCGACCCGCAGGGCCGCATGACCGGCATGTTCCGCCCACCGCTGGATGCGCAGCGGATCGCCGGGGACCTGCGCCTGATTGCCGCCGCCGCGCCATGAAGCCTGCGATCGCGTTACAGACCTGGGTGCCGCAGAAGCTGCTTTCGCGGATCGTGATGGCGGCAACCCGCTGGCGCTTCAAGCCTTGGAAAGACCTGCTTATCCGCACCATCACCCGCGTCTATGGCGTGAATGTCGGCGAGGCGGCCAGCGCAAACCTGGCCGACTACCCGCACTTCAACGCGTTCTTCACCCGCGCGCTGAAAGCCGGCGCGCGCCCGCTGCATGCCGATCCCGCAGCGCTGCTGATGCCTGCCGACGGCCGCATCAGCCAGGTCGGCAGGATCGTCGACGGGCGGATGTTGCAGGCCAAGGGCCACCATTTCAGTGCCGAAGAGCTGCTCACCGATGCCGCGCTGGCCGCACCGTTTCGCGATGGCTGCTTTGCCAATATCTACCTGTCGCCGCGCGACTACCACCGCGTGCACATGCCGATGGCCGGCCAGCTGCGCCAGACCCTGCACGTGCCCGGCAGGCTGTTCAGCGTATCGCCTGCCACGGTGGCCGAGGTCCCGCAGCTGTTCGCCCGCAACGAGCGGCTCGTTTGTCTGTTCGACACCGACCACGGCCCGCTGGCGGTGGTGCTGGTCGGTGCGATGCTGGTGTCGGGGGTGGAAACCGTCTGGGGCGGTGTCGAGATTCCGCCATATGCGAAAACAATTGTCAGTCGGGACTTCCGTGGAGTCGGGCCTTCGGTGCGCCTCGAGCGCGGTGCGGAGCTTGGCCGCTTCAATATGGGATCTACGGTTATCCTATTGATGCAAAAGACTTTTTCTGTCGAAACGGCGCTTGGGCCAGAGTGCCCGGTGCGGATGGGCGAACGCCTCGGAAGCCTGCCTTCGAACGCCTGACCGATCGCTTGCCAAGGTCCCGGAACGCGATTAAGGTGACGCTGAAGGTCAATATGTGACGCAAACGGCATTTTGCTGCGTCACCCAGGTGCACCATAAGCGCCACTCCGACAAGCGACACAGGGGAAGCAGGATGAACGAGTTGGTCCAGCGCACGATGCTGCGCATGCGCGTCCTCGGCCGGTACATGGTTCTGCGTCGGCAGCTGGCGGAAGTCCGTCGCGGCATCGAGGCCTTGTCCACCGCCGACCAACGCGCGTTGATTGCGCACGCTTCGCGCGAGATGCAGCTGTCACAGCATCAATCGCGCGAAGCAGAAACCACCAATGCCGCATTCGGTCGTTCGCGCACCGGCAACCCGCGCGTGCGTCTGATCGGGATCGCGCAATGGCTCACCTCGGCATTCCGCGAGACCGAGAATTCCGAGCATGGCGAGATGCAGGAGCTGCATCGGCAGCTGATGCGTGCGTTTCGCCTCCTGCGCGAAGCCACCGGCTACGTAACCAGCGCCGCCTGAGGAACCGATCACCTCGGAAGGCATGGCGAGCCGCGGCAGCAGTGCCGCGGCTTTTTTTATGCGCGTGATGCGCCTTCGGGTGGGGCGCGGTCAGGCGCGGCAGCTGGGCACGGTCAAGCGCTGGCCGGCGCGGATCGCATAGCGCGGCGCCTTGATCTGGTTGGCAATTGCGATCACGCGCGGATTGCCGCAACCGAACTTGCGCGCGATCGACGACAGCGTCTCGCCTTGACGCACGACGTGGGTCTGCCCGCCCGCGCTGCCCGCGCTGCCAGCGCTGCCAGCGACCCGTGCCGGTGCTGCCGGCACCTTGGGCTTGCGCGCGGCACTCAGCTGCGCGGCCAGCGTGGTCAATGCGCCGTCCTGGCAGGTGCGTGCGTAGGCTTGGGCAGCAATCGCGGGAAGTTCGAGACGAGTGCCTTGCGCAATCCGGTCGCCGGGCTCCCAGCGCGGATTCAAGTTGCGCAGCGTGCGAAACCAGCCGCGCGCATTGCCCTGCTGGCCCAGGCACACGGCCAGCTCGTTGAGCGAACTGGCGCGGGTCAAGGTGATCTCTCCCGGGCGGGCGTCGACCGCGGGGAAACGCAGGTTGTATTCCTCCGGATGCAGGAACAGCCACGCGGCCGCCAGCACCATCGGCACGTAGTCGCGGGTTTCCGGCGGCAGGCGATTGAACACCTGCGGATCCCAGAAGCTCTTCGCGCCCTTGGACGACAGCCGCTGCATGCGCCCTTCGCCACCGTTGTACGCGCCGAGCACCAGTTCGAGATTGTTGTTGAAGATGCGCAGGTGGTCGTTGATGTAGGCCACGTTGGCGCGGGTCGCTGCGGTCGGGTCGAAGCGCTGGTCGAAGCCGTTGTCGACCGCCAGCCCGTAGCGGCGCCCGGTGTAATACATGAACTGCAGCGGACCCGAGGCACCTGCCCGCGAGACCGCATGCACCTTGGCGCCCGATTCCTTGGCCAGGATGCCGAACAGCAGCGCCTCGGGCAGGCCCGCCTTTTCGTACTCCGGCCACATGCGATAGCGCATGAACTGGTAGTTCTCGTGCGCCTCGAGCAGGAACGGGCGCATCCACGTCAGCCATTCCTCGAGCGCGGCCTGTACCGGTTCATTGACCGTGATCAACTTGCGCAACTCCTGGCCCTTGAGCAGCGCCGTCGAGCGCGCGGTTTCCGGCAGCGTGGTCAGCAGCGGCGATTCCGCCTCCTCGTTGCGCTCCTCGATCGGCGTGGCGTCCTCCACCGACTCGTTGTCGCTGAGCAAGCCCAGCAGCACCTGGGTCTGGCGCGCGGCCAGCGCATCTTGTGCGGCCAGCACGCGCTCGATATCGCAGCCGGGCGTAGACGCGCAGCGCCCTGCAGTCGCGCTCAGCGCTTCGCGCGCTGCAGTCAGTGCAGCGGCCGCCGCTTCGGCATCGCCGGCGGCATAGGCGGCCAGTCCGGTTTCGCCAAGTTCGGCAGCCGACTTGACGTCGACCAGAATGGCATCGATGGCCGCTTCGTTGACCTGCGCTGCGCGCGGCGGCACTGGCGTGCACGCGGCGAGCAGCACGCTGCACAGGCCCAGCAACAGGCGACGGGGGATCGGCACGCGGCAACTCCGGCAGAGCGGGCTGATCAAGGTACACAGGCCGGTCGATTGCGGCAAATGCGACCGCTCGCCCCGGCCAGTCCGCAGGAGCCCGCATGCCCTGCGCTGCGTAGTACGCGCATGCGGCTAGAATCCCGATTCTTGATTCCACCACGCGAGGCCCTTGGTGAACGACATCCTCCTTGGCAAGGGCGAGCGCGATGTGCTGCTGCTCGGCAAGTACGCCAATCGCCACGGTCTGGTGGCCGGCGCCACCGGCACCGGCAAGTCGGTCTCGTTGATGGTGATGGCCGAAGGATTCTCGCGCCTGGGAGTGCCGGTGTTCCTTGCCGATGTGAAGGGCGATCTCGCCGGTTTGTGTCAGCCGGGCACCGCCAACGATCGCATCCAGGCGCGGATCGAAAAACTGGCGCTCGGCGACTGGTCGCCGCAGGCCGCACCGGTGGTGTTCTGGGATCTGTACGGTGCCAAGGGCCATCCGGTGCGCGCGACCGTATCGGAGATGGGCCCTACCCTGCTCGGCCGCGTGCTCGAACTCAACGACACCCAGGACGGCGTGCTGCAGGTCGGATTCAAGCTCGCCGACGACAACGGGCTGCTGCTGCTTGATCTGGACGACCTGCGCGCGCTGCTCACCTTCCTCAGCGAAAACGCCAAGCAGGTGTCGGCGCAGTACGGGCTGGTGTCGCCACAGTCGATCGGCGCGATCCAGCGCGCCTTGCTGCGCCTCGAGGCCGATGGCGGCGAGCGCTTCTTCGGCGAACCAGCGCTCGATCTGGCCGACTTCATGCGCCAGGACATGTCCGGTCGCGGCATCGTCAACGTGCTGTGCGCAGAACAGCTGATCTTCAAGCCCAAGCTGTATGCGACGTTCCTGCTGTGGCTGCTGTCGGAGCTGTTCGAGAACCTGCCCGAAGTTGGCGACCTCGAAGTGCCGAAGCTGGTGTTCTTCTTCGACGAGGCGCACCTGCTGTTCGACGACGCGCCGCCATCGCTGCGCCAACGGGTCGAACAGGTCGTGCGCCTGATCCGCTCCAAGGGCGTCGGCGTGTACTTCATCTCGCAGCTGCCCGACGACGTGCCAGAGAACATCCTCGGCCAGCTCGGCAACCGCGTGCAGCACGCGCTGCGCGCGTTCACCCCGCGCGACCAGAAGGCGGTCAAGACCGCAGCACAGACTTTCGCGCCAAACCCGAAATTCAAGGTGGTCGATGCGATCACCCAGCTCGGCGTCGGCGAGGCACTGGTCAGCACCTTGCAGGAAGGCGGCATACCGTTGCCGGTCGAGCGCACGTACATGGTGCCGCCGCGCTGTCGGATCGGCACGATCAGCGACGAGGAGCGCGCTGTTGTGCGTGCGCGTTCGCCGATCGGCACCAGGTACGACACCGCGATCAATCGCGAATCCGCGCACGAACGCCTCAGCCAGCGCAACGCCGCGCCAGCGCCCTCACCAGTGCCCGCGCCCGGCGGCACCCCGCCACCGACTTCCGCTCCGCCGCCGGCTGCAGGCAAGCCGGCCGCGCAAGGTCCCGGCGTGAGCGGCATGCTCAAGGATTGGCTGCTTGGCAGCAATCGGCGGCAGGGGGCCATCGAGGCATTCACCAAACAGACCGTACGCACGGTCGGCAGCCAGCTCGGCCGGCAAATCCTGCGCGGCATACTCGGCGGCAGCACGCGTCGATGAGCGCGAAAAACCGCTGATTCCCGCAGCGCTGCAGCTTGCCATGCATGCGCTCGGTCGAGCGCATGGGTTGTGCCAAAGCCCGACGCGCGGACCGGATTTGACTTCAGCGCTGGACTAGACGCACCGCGGGATGGCAATCAGGTTGAAGCGGCCCAATCTCAGGCGAACAGATCGCGCTGCGGCGGCTCATGCACAGGATCGATCTCGCCGGGAAAAGGGGCAAGTGCGGGCAACGACGGTAATCGCTCGCGCAGCAGCGCATGCAACAGCCGCGCAAGCTGCGGCGCGTTGGCATCGTCCGGCGTGTGGGTGAAGAAGTACACCTCACGACCGTCGAGCAGCCATTGCGAGACCCGCTCGACCCAGAACACGAGCGCCGAACGGGCGTTCTCGACCGCGTTGCCACCCACGAAGCGCACGAACGCCGGCCCTGAAGTCACGACCGCACGCTGCGGCAGTCGTGGCTTGCGCTCCTGCGCCTGCGCCGTCGTGGCATCAAGCGCGATGTGGTCGAACACATGGTGGGTATCGAAATTGCCCCGCGACGCGCCGTGCGCTGCCAGCAACTGGTCGAAAGCGCGCTCAGCGACGCCATCATCGTAGAGCCCAGGGTGGCGCACCTCCACGGCGCAGGCGAATCCGGCAGGCAGCCCACCCAGATAGCGGTCGAGCGCGTCCAGATCGCGTGGGCCGAATCCAGGACCCAACTGCAGCAGCAAGGGTCCAAGCCGTTCCGGCAGCAGCGCCATCAGGCGCAGGAAAGCATCGGTCTCGCGCGCGGCATCGCGCAGCCGGCGCTCATGGGTCACGCTGCGCGGGAACTTGAAGCAGAAGCGGAAGCCTGCCGGCGCCTCACTGGCCCATCGACGCACCGTGGCCTCGGTCGGCAAGCCGTAGAACGTCGAATTGCCTTCGACCGCGCCAAACACGCGCGCATACTGGGGCAGGAAATCACCGCGCTGCGCGTTGCGGGAGTAAAGACTGCCGCGCCAACCGTCGAACGCCCAGACCGGGCAGCCGAGCCGCAATGTTCCGAGCTGCTGCATTGTGTGCATCGCCGCACTCTGGCATAACCCGGCGCCAAACCCACGTGGAGGACCGCATGTCGCGTTGGCGACCACCCGCAGCGCCCAGCACCGCGATCATCACCCCGCAAGGGCACGAGCGGATGAAGGCAGAACTCGACGTGCTGTGGCACCGCACGCGCCCCGAAGTGGTTCGCGCGCTGGCCGCGGCCGCAGCCGAAGGCGACCGCTCCGAAAACGCCGAATACACCTATCGCAAGAAACAGCTGGGCGAGATCGACCGCCGGGTGCGCTATCTGAGCAAACGGCTGCAGACCCTCCGGGTGGTGCGCGAGCCGCCGACCGACCCGGGTGCGATCTACTTCGGCGCATGGTTCGTGCTCGAAGACGACAGCGGGGCCGAGCATCGCCATCGCATCGTGGGGCCTGATGAGACAGATGCGGCACTGGGCTGGATCAGCATTGATTCGCCGTTGGCGCGGGCGTTGCTGAAGCGGCGGGTGGATGATGAGGTGGTTGCCCAGCTGCCGCTGGGGGCAGTTTCTTTTATGGTGGTGGCGGTTGGCTACGCCGGGCCAGTAGGCGAGTAGTTCTTTGGTTGTTGTTTTTCATGTTGTCGATCTATCGTTTTCGTTTCGCTTTTTGCAGACGACGAGCACGGCCATACCGCAACACGTCAGTAGCACGAAACCACTTTTTTCTAAGCACAAAAAGACCAGATCTCAGCTCTGAAAACATCTCGCGAATACGCGAAAGAAACAAGAACTCGGGTCTATCAGAGAACAAAAAACTACCCCGCTACCCCCAACCGCTCCCCCCGATAACTCCCATCCGCAATCCGCGCAACCCATGGCTGGTGCGCCAGATACCAATCAACCGTCCGTGCCATACCCGACTCGAAAGTCTCCAGTGGCCGCCAGCCCAGTTCGCGCTTGATCTTGCTCGCATCGATCGCATAACGGCGATCGTGGCCGGGGCGGTCCTTGACGTAGGTGATCAGCGAATCGCGGCTGGTGCCGCCGGGCAGCGGCGCTCGTTCGTCGATGAGTTTGAGGATGGCGCGTACGACCTGGATGTTCTCGCGTTCGGCGTCGCCACCGATGTTGTAGACCTCCCCGGGTCGGCCCAATGCCAGCACGCGCTGGATCGCCCGACAGTGGTCGAGCACGTACAACCAGTCGCGCACGTTGCGGCCATCCCCATATACCGGCAACGAGCCGCCGGTGAGCGCTTTCTGGATCATCAGCGGAACCAGTTTCTCCGGGAACTGGCACGGCCCGTAGTTGTTGGAGCAGTTGGTGGTGAGGGTTGGCAGGCCGTAGGTGTGGTGGAAGGCGCGCACCAGGTGATCGGAGGCCGCCTTCGATGCCGAATACGGCGAGTTGGGCGCATACGCGGTGTCTTCGGTGAAGCGGCCGACCGGGCCCAGCGAGCCGTACACCTCGTCGGTGGACACATGCAGGAAGCGAAAGCCGTCCTGCTCGCCCAGCGGCAGGCCGCGCCAGTGGTCCAGCGCGCACTGCAGCAGGCTCAGGGTGCCGACCACGTTGGTCTGCACGAACGCCGCCGGGCCGTCGATCGAGCGGTCGACGTGGCTCTCGGCGGCAAAGTTGACGATCGCCGCCGGGCGATACTCGGCCAGCAGGTGTCGGACCAGGGCCTGGGCGCCGATCTCGCCGTGCACGAACACGTGCTCGGGGCGTGCACGCACCGACTCCAGGGTGTCGAGGTTGCCCGCATAGGTCAGCGCATCGAGGTTGACCACGCGCCAGCCGCCTTGTGCGAGCAGATCGAGCACGTAGTTGCCGCCAATGAATCCCGCACCGCCAGTGACCAGAATGGTTTTCATGCCGGGGATTATCGCGGCAAGGCCGGGATCGCGTCACCTGTGATGGGAGACCCAGCGGTCTGGCACCAGTCTTGGAAGGTGCCAGTGGGGCGCATTCGCCAGCCGCGCCCGAGGAGAGCCCGTGTTCGACGAAGACAGCGCCCAATTGCGCAAACAGCAACGGTTCCTGAGCGAGGTCGAGGTCGCGATCCGCGACGTCAACCGCAAGATCATCCATGAGCGGATCCCGGACCTGGACCGCCAGCGTTTCGTCACCTTCGCCACTTTCGTGGCGCAACTGCGTGCGGACTACCTGGCGATCGCGCTGTCGCTGCAGGCGAACGCATCCGAGCAGCCCGGGCAGTCGGCGATCGACTCGCTGCGTCTGCGCCGCAGGGCTTATCTGGAAGGCCGTGAAGCGTTCGCAGCCCTCGAGCGGGCGGTCGAGCGCGGCTACGTCGATATCGGCTGATCCGCTGCCGCAACCCGATCATTTTCTCCGCTGCGGCCGCGTGCCGGCGCGCAACACGATCCAAAGGAGTCCCGCGTGCTCGTTATTGTCGGATTCATCCTCGTCCTCGGCTGTGTGTTCGGCGGCTTCATCATCGCCGGCGGCAACATCATGGCGGTCGCCGAACCGGCGGCGATCGAAATGCTGATCATCGGCGGCGGTGCTTTCGGCGCCTTCGTGGCGGCCAGCACCATGAAAACCGTCAAGGGCGCGTTCTCCGGCACGCTGGGACTGCTCAAGGGCCCGAAGTACGGCAAGAACGACTATGTCGAGCTGCTCAAGCTGCTCTACGAGATCCTGATGAAGATGCGCAAGGACGGCCTGATGGCGGTCGAGTCGCACGTGGAGAATCCCGCCGAGAGCACGATCTTCCAGAAGTACCCGAAGGTGCTGGCAGACCACCACCTGCTTGATTTCATCACCGACTGCCTGCGCCTGATGATCGGCGGCAACATGGCCGCGCACGAGCTCGAAGCGGTGCTCGAGTCGGAGCTTGAAACCCATCACCACGAAGCCATCGGGCCCTCGCATGCAGTGCAGAAAGTCGCCGACGCCCTGCCCGCCTTCGGCATCGTGGCCGCCGTGCTGGGCATCGTGAAGGTGATGTCGCTGGTCGGCTCCGCGCCGCCTTCGGTGATCGGCGCCAAGGTCGCCGCCGCGCTGGTCGGCACCTTCCTCGGCATCCTGCTCGGCTACGGTTTCGTCGGTCCAGTGGCCGCGGCAATGGAACAACGCGCACACGAGGACAGCAAACCGTTCGATATCGTCAAGATCGCGTTGCTGGCCACCGTGCGCGGCTATGCGCCACCGGTGGCGCTGGAGTTCGCGCGCAAGCAGCTGTTTTCCGACATCCGCCCCAGCTTTGGCGACCTCGAAGCCGAGCTCAAGGGCGCGAAGTAAGCGCACCCAACGGACCCAGCCATGGCCAGCGGCAAGGGCGATCTGCCCCCGATCATCATCGTCAGGAAAAAGATCATGGCGGCCGGCCATCACGGTGGCGCATGGAAGGTCGCCTACGCCGACTTCGTGACCGCGATGATGGCCTTCTTCATGGTCATGTGGCTGGTCGTATCGCAACCGCAGGAAGTGCTCGGTGGCATCGCCGATTATTTCAAGAGCCCCTCTGCGGTTGAAGGACAAGCCGCCACGATGTCGCCCGGCGCGATGGGGCCCGGTGGCGCGGGCGATGCGCCGATCAACATCTTCGACAAGGTTTCGCCGAAGACCGGCAAAGGCGAAGATGGCGAGGGCAAGAAGCAGCAGACCGACGAGGAACTGCGCAAGGCCGCGGCCGCTGCCGAGCGCAAACGCCTCGAAGAACTGATGGTCGAGCTCAATGCCGCGATCGAGGCCAGCCAGTCGCTGGCGCCATTCAAGGACCAGCTGCTGATCGACATCACGCCGGAGGGACTGCGGATCCAGATCGTCGACAAACAGAACCGGCCGATGTTCGCCTCCGGTTCGTTCCGGCTGCAGGACTACACCAACCAGATCCTCGACGAGCTGGCCGAGTATCTGGCCAGCGTGCCCAATCGGGTGGCGATCACCGGCCACACCGACGTGACCGCATTCGGCAACGGCGAAGCGGGCTACACCAACTGGGAGCTGTCGGCCGACCGCGCCAACGCGGCGCGGCGTTCGCTGATCAATGGCGGCCTGGCGGGCGAAAAGTTCGCCCGCGTGGTGGGCCTGGCCTCAAGCGCACTGTTCGACAAGACCAATCCGTCGAACCCGATCAACCGCAGGATCAGCATCATCCTGCTAAGCCAGGCCGCCGAAGAGCAGACCCGCAAGTACGATGAACTCGAGCCCGATGAGGCCAGCGGCGCGGCTTCAACGGTCGATGCCGCCAGCGCTGGCACACCGACCAGTGCCGCCGCTCCGGCGCCGGAGACGAGCGCTGACCCGCCGCTGCGCGACGCGGCAAATCCCGCCGCACGCACGGCGGCCGATCTGGCGGCATTGGCTGCAGCCGCTGCCGCGGGCGAGGGCAGCAAGCGCTGAACTCAGCGCGCGCGATGCTCCGGATTCAGAACGGAATATCGTCGTCCTCGAAGGACTCGCCACCGCCCTTGTTGGCGGGTGGCGCGTCGGACTGCGGACGCTGCGGTCCACGCGGTGCCCGTTCGCCGCCGCCGGTGGATCGTGGTGCGCCCATCTCGCCGCCGCGCTCGCCGCCGCCACCGGGACCGCCGAGCATCTGCATCTCGTTGGCGATGACGTCGGTCGAGTAGCGTTCGACGCCTTCCTTGTCGGTGTACTTGTCGGTGCGCAATGAGCCTTCGACGTAAACCTGGCGGCCTTTTTTCAGGTACTCGCCGGCGATCTCGGCGAGCTTGCCGAAGAACACCACCCGGTGCCATTCGGCGCGTTCCTGCTTCTGGCCGGTCTGCTTGTCGGTCCACGACTCGTTGGTGGCGATGCGGATCTTGGTGATCGCGCCGCCGCTGGCGTTGTAGCGGGTTTCGGGGTCGGCGCCGAGGGTGCCGACAAGGATGACTTTGTTGACGCCTCGTGACATGGCGTGCTGCTTCCTGGGTTGGTTACGGGATTGGTGGCGGGAGCCTTGCGACCTGCAAGCCTGGGCTCCCGTGGTTCCCATTCAACCCCGGCCGGCGCCGCAACGATAGTGGCAAAACGCTCGGGATCGTGTAGGAAAACGGCTCGTCCAGCGGTCCTGCAAGTGATCGGGCAGGTTAGCACAGGCCCCCGGCCACCCGCCCCGGGCCATCCGTATGCCGCCGCTGCACGCGGGCAGCCTATAATCTCCGGATCGACCGCTTTCGCCGAGTCCCGCGTGATCCAGCTCTCCCCCGCTATCCAGCCTGCCGAACCGCAACTGCCGAGCTTTGCCGAGGCCATGGCGCTGGCAAAACCGGAGATGCTGCGCGTCGACGCGCTGATCCGCCGACGGCTGGCGTCCGAGGTGCTGCTGGTCAACCAGGTCGCCGAGCACATCGTTGCTGGCGGCGGCAAGCGTCTGCGCCCGATGCTGGTGCTGCTGGCCGCCCGCGCGGCCGGCTATCGCGGCGAGGACCATGTGCAGGCGGCCACGATCATCGAGTTCATCCACACCGCTACGCTGCTGCACGACGACGTGGTCGACGAGTCCGACCAGCGCCGCGGTCGCTCCACGGCCAACAGCATCTGGGGCAATTCGGCCAGCATCCTGGTTGGCGATTTTCTGTATTCGCGCGCGTTCCAGTTGATGGTGGAACTGGACCGCATGCGCATCATGCAACTGATGGCCGACACCACCAATTCGATCGCCGAGGGCGAGGTGCTGCAGCTGATGCACCTGAACAACCCGGATACCGACGAAGCGACCTACCTGCGTGTGATCGAGCGCAAGACCGCCGTGCTGTTCGGTGCGGCCGCACGCCTGGGCGCCATCCTTGCCGGACTGCCGCGCGAACAGGAAGACGCGCTGGCGGCTTTCGGGCTCGACCTCGGCTATGCGTTCCAGATCGCCGACGATGTTCTGGACTACGTGGCCGATGCGCAGACCCTGGGCAAGAATCTAGGCGACGATCTGGCCGAAGGCAAGGCCACCCTGCCGGTGATCCACGCGATGGTGCATGCCGCACCCGAGGTGCGCGAGCGCATTCGCACCGCGATCGAGACCGGCGACGTGGGCTCGCTGCCGGTGATCGCCGCGGCGATCAAGGCGGCCGGTTCGATCGACTATGCGCGCCAGCGCGCGATCGAATACGCGACCCGCGCCGAACATGCATTGCGCCGGCTGCCGGCATCGGCGCACGCCGACGCCCTGATCGCGATCACCCGCTACGCGATCGATCGCGATCACTGAGCGTTAAGCAAGTCGCTACCCGAAGCATCCGAGCGGGTCGCTCAGGGCGCGGAAAAGCGCTCGACGAAAAAATCGTCCATCAGTCGGAATGCGCGGCGCGCGCTGCGCTCGTGGTAGGTGCAGCCGGGCGAGTCGGCGTCGGGCTCGGCGAAACAATGCACCGCACCGGCATAGTTGACGAACTGCCAGTCGGCACCGGCAGCGGTCATTTCTTGCTGGAAGCCGGCGATCTGCTCGGCCGGCACGTAGGTGTCGTCGGCACCATTTTGCACCAGCAGGCTGGTCTTCAGCGCACCCTTGGCTGCCGGCAGGTCGGTCGAAAGGTTGCCGTGGAAGCTGACCACGCCCGCGAGCTCGACGCCGTCACGCGCCATTTCCAGCACGGTAGCGCCACCGAAGCAGAACCCGATCGCACCCAGACGAGTGCTGTCCAGCGGCGACGAATCGGCCTGTGCCTTGAGCTGGGCGAGTGCCGCAGCTGCGCGCGCGCGCAGCGCGGGTCGATCCGCATACATGGCCGTTGCGGCCTTGCCGGCCTCCTGCGCGTCGGCCGGACGCAGATCCTTGCCGTACACGTCGGCGACCAGGATCACGTACTTGCTGCCAGCGATCTGTTTCGCCTTGGCAACTGCGGACGCACCGGCGCCCATCCAGTTCGGTACCAGCACCAGCCCGGGCCGCGCGGTTTTCACGCTGTCGTCGTAGACCAGGGTCGAGCTGAGCACGGTGTCGCCGACCTTGTACTCAACGGTTTTCTCGACGATGGCCGCCTGCGCGAGGCCGGTGGCGAGCAGGAAACACAGGGGCAGCAGACTGCGCATGGCGGCACCTTGGCGGTTGGGAAATCGACGTAAAGTCTACTGCGCGGATGTGAAGGACGGAATGGCCGGGCAGCGCGCTGTCGCAGCGCCGCTTGCGCCAGCGCTCGTGCATTGACTACCCTCCGATGGTCCCAACCGGAGCGTTCGCATGACCCGCACCCGCCTGCTGTCCGCCGTCGCCATCGCCACACTGGCTGCCGTATCCGCCGCCAGCGCCGCCACCGCCGAGCGCGCGATCCACTATCGACAGAACGTCTACGGTCTGATCGGCTGGAACTTCGGCGCCATCGCAGAGCTGGTGCGCGACAAGCGCCCATGGGATGCAGCCGAGTTCGCCAGCCGTGCCGAGCGCATCGCGCAGCTGTCGAAAATGACCGACGAAGGTTTTCCGGAAGGGTCCGCCACCGGGGCGCTGACCGAAGCCAAACCCACGATCTGGGAAAACCTCGCCGACTTCAACGCCAAGATGGACGATTTCCGCCGCGAGGCCGGTGCCCTGGCCAGCATCGCCCAGGGCGGCGACGCCGAGGCGATGAAGGCGCAGTTCGCCAAGACCGGCGCTACCTGCAAGGCCTGCCACGACGAATACAAAACTGAATGAGGTGCGCTGTCGCGGACGCGCACTGTCGCGCCACGCAAAATCGCGCATCGCGCCATCAGGCCGGCCCGTAGGTCGCTATGGCCCACACGATGGCGGCACACACCGCCATCACCAGCGCCGCCCTTCCGGGGCCTGCAAACTGCAGTGGCGGCGGCTGCGGCAGCTCCATGTTGCCGGTCAGCATCGCGCGAGTCAGGTTCTCGCGCTTGAACAGCGCGTGCCAGGCGATCGCCAGCACGTGCACGCCCATCATCACCACCAGCGCATCGGTCAGCGTCTTGTGCCAGCTCGTCATGGTGCTCGCCATTGCACTGGACACCCGCTCGGCCAGCGGTCCGAACAGCGAGATATCGTCGGTCGCGAACAGACCGGTGGTCGACTGCGCCAGCAGCAGCCCGAGTAGCACCAGTACTGCCCATCCGCCCAGCGGATTGTGCCCGGCAAGCGCTTCGGGCTGTCGCGAGAACAGGTGCGGCAGATAGCGCACCACCGCATCCGGTCCGCGCACGAAGCTGGAAAAGCGCGCGCTCTGGCTGCCGACGAAACCCCACGCAATGCGGAACAGCACCAGCGCCAGCGCCGCATAGCCAAAGCGGAAATGCCAGTCCATCGACAGCAGGTTCCACTCGGCGCTGCACCACTGCGCCAATACGATCGCCACGATCGCCCAATGGAACAGGCGGGTCGGAACATCCCAGACGCGATGGCGCTGCATGGTCACTCTCCCAATCCTTCGATACGGCTGCTGCGCGCGGGGTCGAAACCGGCCAGGGCAGCAAAGCGCCGGCCGCGCTCGATGTAGTCGCGGAACTCGCCGAAGCTCGGCGCACCCGGCGACAGCAGCACCACACCACCGTCGGCACTCGCCGCGCGGGCCAGCGCGACCGCTTGATCGAGATCTCGCGCGGCGAGCAGCCGCCCGCGAAGCACTGCATGCTGCGCGAGGGTTTGCGCGATGCGCGGCCCCGAAGCCCCCAGCGTCACGATGCGCAGCGGCGGATCGCGCGCTATCGCGCGCGCGAACTCGTCCCACGGCACGCCGCGATCGTGGCCACCGAGCAACAGCACCAGGTCGCGGCCACGATAATGCGCGAGCGCGGCGAGGGTCGCGTGCGGCGTGGTCGCGATCGAATCGTCCACCCACTCGATGGCCTCGCGCACGCCCAGCGATTGCAGGCGGTGCGGCAGCGCATGGAACTGCGCGATGGCAGGTGCCAGCGCGATCGCATCCTCGCCGGCGGCCTCGACGACGGCGAGTGCTGCACACAGATTGAGCGCATTGTGCAGCCCGGGCAGCGAAAGTTGCGCCAGCGGCAGCACGCGCTGCTGCGCACGCATGATCGCGTCACCTGCAATATGGAATCCGCGTTCGTCGCCGAACCAGCGCAGGCCCGCGTGCGGCAGCGCAGCGGTCGACCAGGCTTGCTGCGCGTTGAGAACACTCGCTCGCGGACGGCGCGCGTCGGTGCCGAGAAGATGCAGCTTGTCGCGATAATAATTCTCGACGCTGCCGTGCCAATCCAGGTGCTCCGGGTACAGGTTCAGCAGCACCGCGATCTCCGGCACCGCATTCATGTCGCGGGTCTGGAAACTCGACAGCTCCAGCACCCACCAGTCGGCGGCGGTGCCCGGCGGCAGTTCGAGCAGCGGCAGGCCGATGTTGCCGGCCAGCACCACGCGCCGCCCGGCTGCGCGCAGCAGGTGCGCGATCATCGCCGACGTGGTGCTTTTGCCCTTGGTGCCGGTGACACCGATGGTGCGTGCCTGCGGATGTTCGGCGAACCACAGCGCAGTGGGCGACAGCAGCAGCACGCCGGCCTGTGCTGCCTCCAGTGCGGGGCTGCGGTACGGACTGATGCCGGGCGATTTCAGCACCACCTCGAAACGACGCAGCAGATCCAGATCGGGCTCGCCAGCGAACACCGCGGTTGCCGCGTCGACGAAGCCGTGCGCGACCGCTGCTTCGGTTGCGGGACAGACCAATGCCAGTGGCTTGTCGGGAAATCGATCGCGCAGGGCTTGCCAGGCGGCGCGGCCTTCGCGACCGGCGCCCCACACCGCGACCCGAAGATCGCGCAGTTCACCCAGCCGCATCGAGCGCACCGTGCAGGCGATCGGGGATGCGATGGGCGCCGGCGACGCGCAGCAGCGGCTCAAGTACCAACTCGCGCGCGTCGAGCGCCGGCAGGATCGTGCTGCGGAATCGCGACACGATGGCGTCTTCGCGCCACTCCGCACGCGCGGCCAGTGCGGCGATCGCCGCGCGCGATTCCAGCGCCTCGCCGACGCACTCGAAGGGCTTGTGCGCGTGCCACTCGAGCAGCGCATCGAAACCGGCGATGAGGTTCTCATCGTCGAGCAGGTTGCGGCCGAAGATCGCGGTCAGCTGCGGCTTGGGCACGAACGGCGCGAGCGCGAGGAACACGAAATGGCACTTCGGACATTGCCCGCACCAGCGCGCAGTGGGCCGCGCGCCGACGATCTTGAAGTTGCGGTTGCAGCTGGAAAACACGTCGTGATACTCGGTCAGGCGTGCGAACCGGCGGGTTACGGCCAACTCCGACAGTGGCCGCAGCAGCGAGAAGTAGTTCAGGTTCGCAGCCACCTGGGTATGCAGCCAGTCGCCGAACATCTGCTCGAAAGCGAAGCCCTTGCTCCACTGGTGGTTCACCGCGTGATCGCCATCGTTGAGGGTCGCGCTGGATGCTGAACGCTCGTTGGAGAACACGATCGTGTCGTAGCCATACAGCAGTGCGGCCAGCACCAGGATCGCGGAGTTGATCGCGGTCACCGGCACGTGGCCGTTGAGCGCGCCACGGCGGTTGAGCTCGAACAGTGCCGGTGAGACTTCGCGGCGCAGGTTCAGCAGCGGCAGTCCGGTGCGTTCGGCGCAGGCACGGATCAGATCGGAGTTGCCGATCCACACCACGGTTGCCGGTTCATGGGCGGCACGCAGCATCTCGATGCTGACCAGCGAGTCCTTGCCGCCGCCGATGGCTACCAGGGCACGGCGTGGGAGGTCGAGCGTGGGTGCAGGGGTTGCGCCCGCCAGACCCGCCCTCGGAAACACCACCCGCCCGCGCAGATCGATCCGGTTCTGCCACCCGAACTCCGCCAGCCCATGCTCGTACACCTGCTCGCACAGCAGCGCCGTCTGCGCATCCAGCGGACCGTCCTCGATGACAATCTCCGGCGGCACCGCAGCCTTGTAGTAGCTGACTCCCGCGATCAGATGCAGCATGCGCAGCGCCTGCGCGAACGCCGCCGCGCGCGCTGGATCCAGCGCCGGCGCATCCGCAAACACCACCCGCTCGACGAACTCGACCTGCGTATCGAGTGCATACACCAGCTCCGCGGTGCCACTGGCTGGAGCGAAGCTCGCGCGCACGAAACGAAAACTGCGGGCCGATCGGAAATCCGCCCCCGCGCTCACAGCACCACCTCGGGCGCGGGCTCGCGCAGGTTGTAGCGCGAGCTCATCACCGAGCCATAGGCGCCGGTTTGCGCCACCAGCAGCACATCGCCCTCGTGCGGCAGCGGCAGGCGTCGATGGGTGCCCAGCACGTCGCCGCTCTCGCAGATCGGACCGACCACCTCGCACACGGTGTCGGCCTTGTCGCCGAGGCGGCTGAGATTGACGATTTCATGCCAGGCCTCGTACAGCGCCGGTCGGATCAACGAATTCATCCCGGTATCCACGCCGACGTAGAAATACGCGTCCTTGCGTTTGAGCTGGGTGACGGTGGTCAGCAGCACGCCCGCCTCGGCCACCAGATAGCGGCCAGGCTCCATCCACAGCCGATACTGCGGATACAGCGCCTTGACCTCGGCCAGATGGCGACCCACCGCTTCGATATCGAGCGGATACTCGTCGGCGCGCGACGGCACCCCGAGGCCACCGCCGATATTGATTCGCGTACAGTCGGGAAACTGATCGGCGAGGCTGGCCAACTCCGCATAGGTCTCGCGAAAGTGCGCGGCATCCAGCACGCCGCTACCCAGATGCGCATGGATGCCGGTGATGCGCAGCCCCGCCTCGCGGGCCAGACGCCGGAACTCGCCCGTCTCGGCCAGCGACAGGCCGAACTTCGACGCAGCACCACCGGTGATCACCTTGTCGTGGTGCCCTGCCCCATGACCCGGATCCAGGCGCAATATCGCTTCCTTGCCTGCGAACAGCTGCGGCCAATGCTGCAGCGGATGCAGGCTGTCGAGGGTCAGGCGGATGCCGTGCGCGAGCGCCAGCTCGTACTCGCCGCGCGCAGCGAAGTTCGGCGTGAACAACAGCTGCTCGACACCCAACTGCGGTAGCGCGCTGCGCACCGCGGCGATCTCCGCGGCCGATACGCATTCGATGCCGAAACCCTCCGCTGCAACCGCCGCCAGCACCGCCGGATGCGCGTTGGCCTTCATCGCATAGAACCAGCGATCGACCGCGGGCATCGCCTCGCGCAGGCCGCGTGCGGCCGCGTGTACTTCGTCGATCGCCAGCACAAAGCGCGGCGATCCAGCGGCCACCGCGTTCAGCAGGGCGGCGCGCCGGGTTGCCCACCACGGCACCGGCCGCAGGCGCGCGGCCGTCGATGCATACAGTGACTCCCAACTCGGCCCGAAAGTCTGCTCGTCGTCGATCCGCATGGCCTCGGCCTTGATCAGCATGCCATGCAGGCGCGGCACCAGCGCGGGCGCGACCGCCTCGTCGACCACGAAGGTCAGGTTCAGGTCGTTGGACGATTGCGTGATCAGGCGCACCTGCTGCTGGCCGAACTCGGCCAGCACCGGCGCGAGCAGATGCAGCAGCGAGCGCATGCCGCGGCCGACCAGGGTTAACGCCGCGCACGGCGCGATCACCTTGACCCGGCACACCTGCTCCAGATCGCGGCACAGCGCACCGAGCACATCGGTAGTGACCAGGTTCTCGCTCGGGTCGAGCGATACCGTGACATCGGTCTCGGCCGATCCGATCAGGTCGATCGACAGGCCATGCCGACGGAAGATGCCGAACACGTCGGCGAGGAATCCCACCTGCTGCCACATGCCGACGGTTTCCATCGACACCAGGGTGATGCCGGTGCGCGCGCTGATCGCCTTGACGCATGCCGGACCGCGCGCATCCAGCGCGCCGACCACGGTGCCGGCCAGCTCCGGCCGATGGGTGTCCTTGATCCACAGCGGCACGCCGGCTTCACGCACCGGATTGAGGCAGCGCGGGTGCAGCACGTTGGCCCCGGTGGTGGCGATTTCCTGTGCCTCCTGGTAATCGAGCTGGCGCAGCAGGCGCGCGCTGGGCACCTGGCGCGGATTGGCGCTGAACATGCCCGCCACGTCGGTCCAGATCTCGACCCGTTGCGCGCGCAGCAGCGCGCCGAAATAACTGGCCGAGGTATCCGAGCCGCCACGCCCGAGGATGCAGGTGCGTCCTTCCCGATCGCTGGCGATGAAGCCCTGGGTGATCAATACCGGCGCGCGCCGCGCGAGCGCGGTCTGCATCTCGGGGCTCGGCGTGCTGGCGCAGTTCACGCGCAGCCAACTCGCCCATGCACTGGCGTTGGGCAGCGGCTCGCTGCGCAGCCATTCGCGCGCGTCCAGCCATTCGGCATCGATGCCGCTGCGCTCGAAATAGTGCAGGCCAAGGCTGGAGGACATCAGCTCGCCGAGCGCGAGCACTTCGGCTTGCCAGTCGAGCTGTGCACCAGCACGGCGCGGATCGGCACACAGTGCGGCCAGCCGTGCCAGCCACTCGTCGAGCAGTGGCGCGCGCTCCAGTCCGAGGCTCTCGACGAAGCGCAGGTGGCGCTCGGCGAGCGCTGCGGCCGCCGCATCCAGTGCTTCCCCCCGCGCGGCTGCGTCGATCAGCGCCTGCAGGGCATTGGTAACTCCCGCCAGCGCCGAGACCACGACCACCACGCGCAGGCCCTCGGCGCGGCGCGCGCGCACCAGGGTCACGATGTTGTCCCAGCGCGCTTTGGCCGCAACCGAGGTGCCGCCGAACTTCAGGACCACGAAACGCGGAGCAATGGGCAGGTCGGCAGCAGGCATCGGGGCTCTGGGGCAGTCGCGGCGAAGCTGTACACGATACCGAATCCGCACCCCCTCCGAGCAGCCGCGGCGGCCCTGCCCGCAGATCGCCCGCTGTTGCGGGATGCATGGACCGCAGGGCGCGGGCACGGCAGAATCAGCGCTCACCGAGGGATTGCGGGAAGATGTCGAACGCACCGATCGACCTGGGCGAGCTGATCACCGCATGGCACTCGGGCAAGGCCGAAGCCGAGGCCGTGCTCAGCCGCGAGGTCTACCAACTGCTAAAGCGCATGGCCGGCGCACGGCTCGCACAGGGCGGACCGGCCACGCTGGAGGCTACCGGACTGGTGCATGAGGCGGTGGCGCGTTTGCTTGGCGGCAACAGCGACTGGACCTCGCGCGACCATTTTTTCGCGCTGGTCGCGATGCAGATGCGCGCGGTGCTGGTCGACGGCGCGCGCCGCCGCAGCGCCGACAAACGGGGCGGCGGTGCGGCCCACGTGACGCTGGGCGGGGTAGCCGATCCGGTGGTCACCGAGGATTCGCTGCTCGAGTTGCATGAGGCCCTGCTGCGTCTGTCCGAGCGCGATGCGCGCGCAGCAAGGGTGGTCGAGCTGACCTACTTCGGTGGCATGCGCGCACACGAGATCGCACCGGTGCTCGAGGTCTCCGACGCCACCATCGAACGCGATCTCGCCTTCGGTCGCAGCTGGCTCAAGCGCGAACTGTCGACATGAGCGTGCTCGACTACGCGCGGGTGCGTGGCGCATTCGACGCCTGCATTGCCGTCGAATCCGAGCGGCGCAGCGCAGCGCTTGCGGCAATCTCGCTAAGTCAAGACGAGCGCGCCGAGCTCGACAGCCTGCTTGCCGCGCACGACGCGCACGCAGCGCATGACGAGATGTCGATCCGGATCAGAGCCGCGGCAGCCAACAGCATCAGCGCACTCGAACGCCCAGCGCGTCTGGGGCCGTGGCGCATCACCGGCGAGATCGGCGAAGGCGGCATGGGCGTGGTGCTGTCGGCGGTACGCGACGACGGCGAGTACGAGCAGACGGTGGCGATCAAGGTGATCCGCGGCTTCTCGTCGGCGGCGGCGCGCGACCGCCTGCGTCGGGAGCGGCAGATCCTCGCCTCGCTGGAGCATCCGAACATCGCGCGCCTGCTCGATGGCGGCAGCACGCCGGGCGGCGAGCCCTACCTGGTGATGGAATACGTCGACGGTGAGCCGCTGGGCGAGTGGCTGGCGCGCGCGCAGCCGCTGCGCGACCGCATCACGCTGTTCGCCGCGATCTGCCGCGCCGTGGCTTTCGCCCATCAGCGGCTGGTGGTGCATCGCGATCTGAAGCCGGCCAACGTACTGGTCCGCCGCAATGGCAGTCCGGTACTGCTGGACTTCGGCATCGCCAAGCTGGTCGAGGCCGACGACACCGCGGGCGACGGCACCCGTACCCATACGATGACCCCGGCCTATGCCAGTCCCGAGCAACTGCGCGGCGAGGCGGTCACCACCGCCAGCGATGTCTTCGGACTCGGGCTGCTGCTGTTCGTGCTGCTCGGTGGCGACGTCCGCCAGCGCCTCGACCCGCTGCGCGCGGCCACCACATCGGTGGACTCCGCATCGAATGCCGCGCGCAACAGCGAGCATGCCTCAGTGCGCGCATTTGCGCCGCAGCTGCGCGGCGATCTGGATGCGATCGTGCGTCAGGCGACGCGACTCGATCCGACGCGGCGCTATCCGGCAGCGACCCTGCTACTGCAGGACGTCGAGGCCTGGCTCGACGGTCGACCGCTGGCCGCGCGCGCGGGCGATCATTGGTATCAGCTGCGCAAGCTCGCCTATCAGTACCGCGCGGTGCTCGCCTTCGGCCTGCTGTTGATGCTGGCTGCGGCCGGCTTTACCGCACAGCTCGCGGTCGAGCGCAACCGCGCGCGCAGCGCAGAAGCGCGCGCCCTGCAGGAAGCTGCGACCGCGCGCGAGGTCGTCGCATTCCTGACCGGAATGTTCGCCGATCTCGATCCGCGTCGCAGCCCGGATACGGCAAACCTGTCGGCGCGTGAATTGCTCGACCGTGGTCGCGCCAACCTCGATCTGGTGCCTGCCAGCTCACCGCAGGCGCGCGCCACGCTGCAGCGTTCGCTCGGCGACGTATATCGCGCCAGCAGCCAGCCGCAGCAAGCGATCGAACTGCTCAGCCAGGCGCGTGCGGTGTTCGCCGCGGATCCGGCAGCCGCGGCGGATCTGATCGATATCGACACTGTGCTCTCGCAGGCACACAACGACCTGCTCGACGTGGATGCAGCCCTCGCGGCTGCCGAACGCGCCGTCGCGGCGGCGCAGCCGCGCGAACAGATCGACCCGCAACGCTTCGCCGATTCACTGATGAGCCGCGGCGTGGCGCGTCAGCGCCTGAATCGTTTCGACCAGGCGATGGCAGACTTCGAGCGCGCACAGGCGCTTTTCGAGCGCAGCGGCGAGCAGGGCCGGCGGGGTCTGACCTCGGTCCTGCACAATCGCGGCTGGGTAGCCGAGGCACAAGGTCGCAATCAGGAAGCGCTGGAGTGGTACGAGAAAGCAGTGCTTGCCAAGCGTGCGCTGCTGGGCGAGGACAATCCATTCACCTTCAACTCGGTGTCGGCACAGGCCAAGGTGCTGGCGTTTCTGGGCCGTAACCAGCAGGCGGCAGCGGTGCTCGATGCGCTGATTCCGCGCGTGGCGCGCGTGCTCGGCGAGCGCTCGCTGAGCTATCGCTTGCTGCAGGGCGAACTCGGCTCGGTATTGCAGGACCTCGGGCGTTGGAGCGACGCGGAAACCGCCTACCTGCGCGGCCTGGAAATCAGTCGAGCAACCGAAGGCGATGCGCTGTCGGCGCGGACCGCAGCCATGATCAACAATCTGGCCACCCTGCGCGAGGAACGTGGCGACCTGATGCGCGCCGAACAGGGCTATCGGGAGTCGCTGACTGTCCGGCTGCGCACGCTCAATCCCGCCGATCTCGGCATCGCGCGGGCGCAGGGCAATCTTGCCCGGGCCTTGATCCAGCGCGGCGAACTGGTCGAAGCAGGGCAATTGATCGAGCAGGCCAGCGCAAGTCGCCGCGCAGCGTTGCCCGCGGGTCATCCCGAACTTCTGGTCTCCGACGCGCAGCACCTCGAATGGCAGCTGGCGCGTGGCGATCTCGGTGCCGCCGGTGTTTCGGCCGGTCAGCTGCGCGACGGGCTGGCGAGCACGCCGACAGCACCGGCGCCGCGCAGCAATGCACGCATACTCGCCGTGCTCGCGCGCCACGCGCGTGCCATTGGCGATACCCAGCGTGCTGTTGCACTGTTGCAGAGCGCGCTGGAAAAGCTGGGAACCGCGCTGCCGGACAACCACCCGGGAATCGCGCTGCTGCGACTCGATCTCGCCGAGACCGTGCGCGCAAGCGATCCGGCCCGCGCGCGTAGCCTGCGCGCTCAGGCGCAAGCAGTACTTGAGGTAGCACTGGTGGCCGATGCGCCGCAACGCGCGCGCTTTCGCGACGAATGAACCCGGAAGGCGCACACTCCGCGCGCTGCCACCGATCCAGCTTGAGGATCCGTCCATGACTCGCAGTGTCGCCTTCCGCCAGGTCGACGTATTCACCGCCGTGGCATTCCGCGGCAATCCGGTTGCCGTGATACTCGACGCGCGCGATCTGTCCGCCAACCGGATGCAGCACATCGCGAACTGGACCAACCTGTCCGAGACGACATTTGTGCTGCCCGCGAGTGCGGCCGACGCCGACTACCGCGTGCGCATCTTCACCCCGCGCCACGAGCTGCCCTTCGCCGGCCATCCAAGCGTGGGCACCGCGCACGCGATGATCGAGGCCGGACTCGCGCTGCCGCGCAATGGCGCGCTGGCGATGGAATGCGCGGCCGGCGTGCTGCCACTGTTTGTCGAAGGTGAAGGCGCGCAACGCAAGATTTTCGTGCGCGCGCCAGTGGCGCACTTTGCCGATCCCGAGCTGACCCTGCTGGTGGCGCTGTCCAAGGCGCTCGGCGTCACCATCGACCAGTCGCCCGCGCCGTGCAACGTGCGGGTCGGCCCGGTATGGACGGTGGTCGATCTGCACGACGAGGCCGCAGTGCGCGGGCTGCGGCCGGATATGGCCCGCTGCGCCGAGTTGACCGGCGAACACGACAGCGTCGGCATCGCCGTGTTCGGCCGCTCGAGTGATGCCACGCTGCCGTATGTGGTGCGCTGCTTCTGCCCCGCCGACGGCATCCCGGAAGACCCGGTCACCGGCAGCGGCCAAGCGGCGGTGGCCGCGTACCTGCGCGCCAACCAGTTGATCCCGGATGGCGCATTCGCCTACGCGGCAAGCCAGGGCCGCGAAGTCGGCCGCGATGGCATCGTGCACGTGCGCATCGGCAGCGACGACCGCATCGACATCGGCGGGCACAGCGTGACGTGCATCGAGGGTACTTTCCGCGGCTAGCCGATCCGCTGTGGGAGCCGGCATGACGGCGACCGCGGAACATCCAGTTGCCGCAGTCGCTGCTGATCCCGATCCTGCAACGAGCCTCGTCGCAAACCTTGACCACTAGCGCGCCGTCGGCGGCGCACTCCATGCGCGCTTGCCGTCGACCCAGGTGGCAAGCACCTTGGTCGACAGCAGCTGTTTCGGCGCGCTGCCGACCGGGTCGTGCGAGAGCACCACGAAGTCCGCGCGCTTGCCGACTTCCAGCGAGCCCAGTTCGCTTTCCATGAACCCGGCATGGGCCGCATCCAGCGTGAAGCCGCGCAGCGCCTCGTGGCCGGTGAGTCGCTCGTTGGCATACCAACCGCCGCCCGGCTGCCCGGCGGCATCCTGCCGCGAGACCGCCGCATACAGTCCCGCGATCGGGTCGATGCGCTCGACCGGAAAATCGGAGCCCAGCGCCAGCCGCACGTCCGCATCGCGGAACTTGCGCCACGCGTAACCGCCGACGATGCGCCGCGGGCCGATGCGCTGCTCGGCCCAGGGCATGTCGGAGGTCGCATGAGTCGGCTGCATGGAGGCGATCACGCCCAATGCGTGAAAACGCGGGATGTCGCTGAGCGCGACGATCTGCGCGTGCTCGATGCGCCAGCGGTGATCGCTGCTCGCATCGGCGCCGAGCACCTTGGTGTACAGATCCAGCACCGTGCGGTTGCCGCCATCGCCGATCGCATGGGTGGCGACCTGCAAACCGCAGGATTTCGCCCTGCGCATGGCCGCCTCGAGCTTCGCGGCCGAGGTCACCGGCAGTCCACGCTGGCCCGCTGCATCGCTGTAGTCGGCCAGCAGCATCGCGCCGCGCGAGCCCAGCGCACCGTCGGAATACAGTTTCACCGCGCGCATCTGCAGGCGCCCGGAGGGATGACGGTAGCGTCCGTCGCGGCAGCGGTCGTCGAGCGCGTTGCCACTGCCGTCTGCCCACGCGTTGACCCGGATCGGCAGCTCGCCGGCATCGGCCAGTTCGCGCAATGCGGCGAGCACCTCGCGCGAGGTGCCGGCGTCGTGCACGCCGGTCAGACCGACCTTGAGCAGTTCGGGGAACGTCTTGCGCAGTGCACGGCGCATCGACTCCGGTGTGATCGGCGGAACCTTCGCATCGATGAGCGCGGCGGCAGCATCGACCAGAACACCGGTGGCCTTGCCGTCGCGACGCACGATCTCGCCGCCATCGACCTGCCAATCGCCATCCAGATCACGCCCGGCCGCGCGCAGCGCCGCGCTGTTGCCCCAACCGGCGTGGCCGTCGATGCGCTCCAGCCACACCGGCCGTTGCGGAAACGCAGCGTCGAGATCGGCAGCTGTCGGAAACTCGCGCTGCCCTTGCGGCCAGTCGTTCTGGTCCCAGCCGCGCCCGAGCAACCACGCGCCATCCGGCAGATCTTTTTCGAACGCGCGCAGGCGCGCGATGATTTCCGCCTTGCTGTTGGTATCGACGAGATCGGCATTGAGCAACGACAGCCCGTAACCCAGCAAGTGGCCATGGGCGTCGATCAGACCGGGCACCACGGTAGCGTCGCCGGCATCCACGCGCTGCGCGTCGGGATGGCTGGCGAGCAGCGCATCGAGCGCGCCGACGCCGACGATGCGCCCGCTGTCATCGAACGCGACTGCGCGCGCTTCGGGCAGCACTGGATCCATCGTGATCACGCGCGCGGCGCTCAGGATCGTCACCTCGGCCGCTTGCGCTGCCGCGCAGCACAGTGCCAAAACCAGACCTGCGAACACGGCACGCGGCATGTTGCGCTCCCACCCGAAGCCGGCTCCGACTGTGCCCGCGCAGCATCGCGCTGGCAAGTCGGGTCGGCTCGGCGGAGATTCTCAACGTGCGAC
Source organism: Lysobacterales bacterium (assembly GCA_038249585.1). Classification (GTDB taxonomy): domain Bacteria; phylum Pseudomonadota; class Gammaproteobacteria; order Xanthomonadales; family Ahniellaceae; genus UBA4656. The sequence continues at coordinate 29,653 of JBBSDI010000003.1, forward strand.
GAGCGCGGTGAAACGCGTGGCATCGTCGGCCGCCGGACGCGCGACGATGTGCAGCGTGGTGGCGCCAGTGGCACAGGCGCGCTGGGTCACCGCGCGCAGATGCAGTTGCGTGGCCTGCAGCTTGGCCGGGTTGCGCACCTCGAAGTGGGTCGTCACTTCAGTGGCGCTCGGCACCCCGGCGCGGGCGCAGTCCCAGACCAGCGGCGCATTGACGCTGCTATCTGCCGGGCTGGCGGCGGCATGCAGGGAAACGGCGAGGCTGGCGGCGGCGATCAGACGGATGGACAAGTTCATGGTGGCTCTCCTGAGGGTGGCGCCGCGCTTCGGGCTGATCCCGTTGCTGCGGCGTGGAGTGACTGTCCGCCGAACGCGCCGGCAGATCCTGCGGCGAGGATTGGGGCTGGATGCGGGCCAGGTTGGGGAATCATATGGAATGTGATTGTGTTTTAAGATCAGCAGCTTGCGTTGCAGCGCGACCCTAGCCAAACGCTGCAGATGCTAGATTCAGGCGCTCAAAGCAACCACCAAGGCATCCCGCGGATGGGCGAAGCCCCGGCAGACGATCGCCCTTATGCATTCGGCGACGTGGTGGTCGATCCTCGCGCGCATCGCGTCCTGCGCAACGGCATCGATCTCGCGCTCGAACCCAAGGCATTTGCGGTACTGCTGGTCCTGTTGCGTGAGGCCGGCAGCATCGTGCCGCGCGAGGCGCTGCTCGACGCGGTCTGGGGCCATCGGCATGTGACCCCGGCGGTGCTCAACCGCATCATCGCCATGCTGCGGCGCGCACTGGGCGACGACGCCGAGCAGCCGCGCTGGATCCGCACCGTGTACGGCACCGGTTACGGGTTCATCGGCGAGCTAAGGCGCGAGGCGCGGGTTGCCGACGAGGCGACGCCCCAGCCAGCGCCGAACGCCTCCGGCGGTGCTGGCATGCCATCGCTCCCCGGCCCGGACGCATCCGGCGATGCAGCTTCGCAGTCGCGCGCCACCCCGCCCGCTTCGGTGATTCTCGAGCCTGGTCGGCAACGACGCAGACTCCTGCCATGGGCGGCCGTCGCTGTCATCGGCGCGTTCGCCGCCATCCTTGGGGTCGGCAGCAGGAACCCGCCGCCGTCGCCTGCTCAGCAACTTGCGCCGGCGCCGACCGCGCCTGATGCACCGACTGCAGCGACTACTGCCGCTATCGATCCCCAGCCGGCTACGCGCACGCAGCGCATCGCCGTGATGCCGATGCGCGCGGCTGCCGACGATGCCGCGCTGACCGATCTGGCCAACGGCATCACCGACAGCTTGATCCAGACACTCTCGCGCCAGCCCTATGTGTCGGTGACCGCCCGCGAGTCGGTCGACCGCGCCGCCGCGACCGGAGCCACACCGCAGGCGGCGATCGAGGCGCTGCGCGTGGACCTGCTGCTGCAGGGCACGCTCAGCGTCGACAGCGCCGGCAACGCCCAGGTGAGTGTCGCGCTGTTCCGTGCGCCGGGCGGTGAGCCCATACTGTTTGCCTACGCGCGTCCGCGCGCGCAGGTTTTTCGCGTGCTCGGCCCGCTGCTCGACGATCTCGCGCGCGCCGGTTTGCCGCTCGGCGATGAGGCCGGCAGCGCGGCACTGCGCGTCGGCAACGAGCGCGTGCAGGATTTGTACTGGCAGGCACAGATGCTGGCCGCCGGGAGTTTTCGCGGCGAACAAGGCAATAGTGTTCGGCAATCGATCGCAAAGCTCGACGAGCTGCTCGCGCTGGATCCCGACTTCGCGCTGGCGCACGCACTGCGCTCGTTGCTGTATTCGCGCCTGGGCAACCTGGGCGTGCTGAGCATCGGCGAGGCCGGCGAGCAGGCGGTTGCTGCGGCCAAGCGCGCCATCGCGCTGGCGCCCGACCTCGCCGAGGGCCACTTGGCACTCGGCTTCGCGACCACCATGCAGTGGCGCTCGGTGGAAGCGCTGGGTCCGGCGCAGCGCGCACTGGAGATCGCACCGAACGACTATCGCGCGCTATCGCTGATGGGCAACGTGCTGGCCTACCTCGGCCGCATCGACGAATCGCAGCGCTTCAATGCGCGCGCAACGGAACTCAATCCACTGTTGCCGTGGGTGATGGTGCGCAACGGCTGGGCCAACGTGCTGGCCGGCCGGCCTGGGGAGGCGCTGGCCGATATCGAAAGCCTGCAATCGCAGGTTGGTTCCGGCGCGCGCCGCTTCGTGGTCCCGCGCATTCACATGGCCTACGGCCAACTGGCGAAAAGCTTGCAGTCGCTGGGTCCGGCGACGGCAGACGAACCCACGCTTGGCGCCGCAGCGCGCGCTGCGACGCTGCAGCTGCTCGGCGACCTCGATGGCGCGAGGACTGCACTGCAAAGCCGCAACATCAAGCTGCCCGCAGCGCCGCTCTACATCGATACCATGCTGCGTCAGGCCTTGCTGGATGGCACTGCGAAATCATTCGCGGAGTCGCTCGAGCGCAGCGATCCGCCGCCCGCGCAGGCCCCATGGCTCGGCATATCGCACGCGATCGCCGTCGCCTACGCTGGCGACCGACGCAACGCACTGCGCGAGCTCAGCCAGATCTTTGCCGATCCGCACCAGCGCGAGTTGGCCGTCTACAGCTGGTTCGCCGCCAGCAGCGGCCTGTCGCGCATTGCCGACTGGATCAGCCTGCGCCGCGAACAAGGCATCGCCCATGCCAGCGAACTGGCAGCGTACGACGCATTCATCGCCGCAATGACCGCTGGTGGCGTCCGCGCACCGATGCTTGCCTACCATCGCGCGGTGTCCGCAGCGCTGCATGATGATCCAGCGACAGCCGACCGGCTGCTCGGTGAGGCGATTGCTGCCGGGTGGCTGGATTCGATCGCGCTGCGCTTCGACCTCGCTTGGGCACCGCATTCCCAGACGGCATGGTTCGCCGCGCGTCGCGACGAGATATCGCTGCGCATCGATAACGAGCGCCGCGCGGCCGGGATATCCGAACGCTGATCGCGCCGGGGGCGCGCCTGGCGCAGCGCGGCGCGATAGTCACCACGGCTGCCGGCCCGACTGCTGCGTGGACGGAATGCGTGCACGCTGCTCGCGCGCGGTGGCCTCGCAGTTCGGGTGATTCGAATCC
>JBBSDI010000004.1:0-32374 GCA_038249585.1 Lysobacterales bacterium
AGCGCGAGCAGCGGCTGGGTTGGGCCCGGCAGCAACAGCGCGCACCAGCCGAGCAGGCTCGGGATGACGGCAAGCACCAGCTCGGCGGTGGCCTGGGCCGGTGGCAAACCCAGTGCCGCGCCCCAGCGCACACCGCCGATGAACGACAGGATCACCGCACCATAGGCAGCCAGCGCCCGTGCTGCTTCGATCTGCAACGCGCGGTCATCGAGCAGCCACAGCGCGCCTGCACAAACGGCGAACGGAATCACGCCGGCGAGCCCGAGAGCCATTGCGCCGGGAGGGATCCGGACCGGGTCGATCGCATTCATGCAGCGCTATCCTGTTCAGAGGCACCCTCGGTTTCACGCCGCGGCATGATCGACATTGCTACGTTAAACAACAAGTCTGCATGGAGTTTCCCGATGCCCTATGAGCAAGCTCTGGCGGAATCGCGCCGCCGCCACGGCACGCCGCTGGTACCGGGTTCGGCGCCGGAAACCGTCGCGCTCGATCGGTTCCGCGCATTTTTTTCCACCTTCTCGCCGGACAAGGTGGATCGACTGCTCGCGGCGACCTACGCTCCCGATGTGTGGTTCAACGACACCCTGAAGGAAATCGAGGGTTTGGCGGCGCTGGCGCCCTACCTGCGCGAAAGCTCCGAAGCGGTCGCGGCGTGCACGGTCAAGATCGACGAGATCATCGCCAATGGCAGCGGCGACTACTACGTGCGCTGGACCATGATGATCCGCTTCAAGCGGTTCGCACGCGGCAAGGATACGCATTCGATTGGCATCAGCCAGCTGCGTTTCAACAGCGACGGTCTGGTGGTGTTCCATCAGGACTTCTGGAATGCAGCCGACGGACTGTTCCAGTACGTGCCGCTGCTGGGCGCGGGTATCCGCGCGATCAAGCGCAGGCTCTGAGTCACGCAGCGCCACCTCGCAGTGGCGCGGCGCGATGGCTCTGCGTGTCAGTGCATGCCGGCCGCCGCAGGCGCACTGCCCAACGCCTTCTCGATCGCGTCGACCAGTTGCGCATCGTCGGGCTTGACCCGGCTGCCGAAGCTCGCCACCACCTTGCCCTCGCGATCGATCAGGTATTTGTGGAAGTTCCAGCCGGGGTATTCGCCGCCGGAGGCGGTGGCCAGTTGCTGGTAGAACGGCACCGCACTGCCCTTCTTGACCGTGACCTTTTCGAACATCGGGAACTTCACCCCGTAGGTCAGGGTGCAGAACTCCTTGATCTGGTCCTCGCTGGCCGGCTCCTGGCCCATGAAATCGTTGGACGGAAAGCCCACCACTGAAAAGCCGCGGTCGGCCAGGCGCTGGTGCAGGGCCTCCAGCCCCTCGTACTGCGGGGTAAAGCCGCATTTGCTGGCGGTATTGACCACCAGCAACACCTTGCCCTCGAACTGGCTGCACAGGCTGACCTTTTCCTTGCCAGCCAGCGGGCGGAATTCGGCATTCAGCAGATCGCTGCAGGCTACCGCGAGGCCGGGAATCAGCAGTGCCACGCTCACAAAGGTCCCGAAAAGGCGCTTCATCGCTACGCTCCAAAGTGGTTGTCAAGTAGAAAAAACGGAGCAGATCATGGATTTGGCAAAACCGTTGTGAGCAATGCAGGAACCATGACTTCCGACCTGCTTGCAGTCTCAGTGCTGGTGTTATACCTTGCTACCACACTAGACGAACCGGGCACCCAAAGGAAGCCGCCATGAAAACCAGCATAATCCTGTTCTCGATCTGCGCGCTGACCGTGATTGCCGTCGGCGCTGGTCTGGGTCCGGCCGATCCTGCCGCCCGTGCGGCGCAGGCAGCAAGCGTAGCGCCAGCGCAGGTCGAAGCCTCCGTGCCGACGAGGCTCGACAGCCCGCGTACCGTTCCGATGCGGGTTCTGCCCACGATCACCGTGATCGCCAGCAGCGCCGACCTCGCCGCGGCGGATGCAGCCTCTGCCAGCGAGCGCAGCGTGATGCTCGAAGTCGCCGCCGACTCGGCAGACCAGGCCATCGTGCAGCCGCTGCGCGCATCGCTGCAGCGCGCCCGTCTGGGCAATCCGTTCTACGACTTCGGGCGCATCAACAGCGTGCCCGCCGCTGCGGAATAATCATCATGACGGTGACTTGGCACGACAACACACCGATCTATCGCCAGCTGCGCGACCGCGTGGTGGCGATGATCCTCGACGGCGTGCTCAAGCAGGGCGACGCCCTGCCCTCGGTACGCCAGGTGGCCGCGGATTTCCAGCTCAATCCGATTACGGTCTCCAAGGCCTACCAGGAGCTGGTCGATGAACAGCTGGTCGAAAAACGAAGGGGATTGGGGATGTATGTCACCGATGGCGCGCGCACGATGCTGCTGCACAATGAACGCGAACGTTTTTTGAAAGACGAATGGCCGTTGCTGAACGAGCGGCTGCGCCGACTGGGCATCACCGCCGAGGACCTGATCCGCGACGGCATCGCCAGCAGCGGGGATCGCCCATGAGCGCTGTCATCCGTGCACGCGGCCTGACCAAGGTCTACCGCAATTCGCGCGCCCTGGATGGCGTGGATCTCGACATCGAAGCCGGCCGCATCGTCGGCCTGATCGGACCCAACGGTGCGGGCAAGACCACCGCGCTCAAGGCGATCCTGGGACTTACCGATTTCACCGGCGAGCTGTCGGTGCTGGGTTTCGATCCACGCAGCCAGCGTACCGCGCTGATGAACCAGGTGTGCTTCATCGCCGACGTGGCGGTGCTGCCGCGCTGGATCCGGGTCGGCGAGGCGATGGACTTCGTCGAGGGAGTGCATCCGCGCTTCTCGCGCAAGGTGTGCGAACGATTCCTCGCCAAGACCAAGCTCAAGCCGGCGATGCGGGTCAAGGAGCTGTCCAAGGGCATGGTGGTGCAGCTGCATCTGGCGCTGGTGATGGCGATCGACGCCAAACTGCTGGTGCTCGACGAACCAACCCTGGGCCTGGACATCCTGTATCGCAAGGAGTTCTACCAGAGCCTGCTCAACGAGTACTTCGACCATGAGAAGACGATCATCGTGACTACCCACCAGGTCGAAGAGATCGAGCACATCCTGACCGACCTGCTGTTCATCAAGGACGGCAAGATCGCGCTGGCGGCCACCATGGATGCGGTGGGCGAGCGCTTCACCGAAGTGCTGGTCAATCCGGATCGACGCGAGGCCGCGCTGGCGCTCGCCCCGGTCTACGAACGGCAGGTGTTCGGCAAGAGCGTGTTCCTGTTCGATGGACTCACGCGCGAGCAGCTGGTGGCACTGGGCGAGCTGCACAAGCCCAGTGTGTCCGACATCTTCGTCGCCACGATGAAGGGAGCCTACGCATGAACCGCTATATCACCCTGCTCAAACGCGAGTACTGGGAACACCGAGGCGGCTTCCTGTGGGCACCGATCTGGACTGCCGCCGCACTGTTGGTGATGGTGTTCGTCGGCATGGGTGTTGCCTCATGGCATGCCGCGCGCACCTTCGATGGCGAGGTCAAGATCGGCGTGCAGCTGCAGCAGCTGTTGCAGAAAGTCCCGCCCGAGGAGATGGGCAAGATCGTCGCCGGCTTCGAGGCGAGTCTGTCCAGCTTCTGGGCGATCCTGCAGGTGGTGCTGTTCTTCGCGCTGTTTTTCTACCTGCTCGGCGCGCTGTACGACGACCGCCGCGATCGCAGTATCCTGTTCTGGAAATCGCTGCCGGTGTCCGATCTGGAAACCGTGCTCAGCAAGGCCGTGGTCGCCTTGCTCGGCGCGCCATTGATCGCTTGGGCGGTGACCGTGGTTCTGCACGTGGTATTCCTGACCCTGCTCAGCGTATTCGTACTCTTCCACGGCTTGAACGCGATAGATCTGGTGTGGGGTCCGGCCGAGCCGCTGTCGCTGGCGATCAGGCTGCTCGCGATCATTCCGGTCAACGCGCTCTGGGCCCTGCCTGCGGTCGGCTGGCTGCTGCTGGTGTCGGCGTTTGCGCGCAGCAAGCCGTTCCTGTGGGCGGTGGCCTTGCCGGTGGCGATCGGGGCGGCGATCTCGGTGTTCGACCTGCTGCAGGCCCTGCGCATCCCCGACTTCTGGTATTGGCAGCATATCGTGGCCCGCATCCTGCTCAGCCTGGTGCCTGCCGGCTGGTTGGCCTCCGACTTCTTCGCACGCGGCGGTGGCCTCGCCAGTGGCGATGGCAGTGCGAGCGAACTGGTCACCTGGTCGATGCTCGGCAATGCGCTGGGCTCGACCGAGCTGTGGGTGGGGGTGGTTGCCGGTGTGGCGATGATCGCGGCGGCGGTGTACTTCCGCGGCAACCGCGAGCTGGCCGACTGAGTACCCGCATGCCGCGCGCCGCCTGGCGGCGCGCGGCTGCAACTTAACGCCGGATGTTCTCCAACACCCGGTACTTGTCGTTGCCGTCCTTGAGTAGCTCGGAGCGCCCGAGGTCGATGCGCCCAACCAGCCAGTAACGTTCCAGCTGCAGGCGGTTGACCCGCACCACCACCGATAACGCTTCGCCGACGTAGATCACGTCGCGCTGGTTGAGCTGGGTCGGCGGCAGCGTCGCGGTGATTCTGCTGCCGCCGTTGAAGCGACGCTCCAGCTGTTCGCGTTCGGCCGCATGTTTTTGCGGCTCGCTGGCAGCCAACATCGTGCTTTCGCGACTTTGCACCCCACGCAGCCGTGGGTTGTCGAGCGCACGCAGGGGTTCAACGACCTCGTAGCGATTCGGCCCGAGCTCGCGCAGTTCGACCCGCCGCAACTCGATATCGCCCTCCAGCCAGAACCAACTCTTGCGCACGCTGGTGCGGCGCACCACGGCGATCACGCCGTCGCGTACGAACAGCAGGTCCTTCGGCTCCAGCTGGGTGTGCACCAGCGTGCGCGCGATCGGCTGCCCCTCGGTGAGGTCGGCCTCGAGACGACGCTTGATCGCGGTGACCTGCGCTTGCGCACTGTCGGTAGTGACGACCTGGGCCTTCGCTGCTGCTCGCGCGGGTGTCGCGCCGGGAGTCGAAGCCGGTGGCGGTGCTGCGGTCGCGGCCAGCGGGCGCGGTGCCAGCGCAGGCTGCGGAGCGGTCCTCGCGGGCGCTGGCGTGGCGGCCGTTGGCGGCGCGCGATTCGCAGTGCTGGCCGGTGCCGGTGCCGGCCTGGAAACCGGTGCTGGCGCTACTGGCGCGCGCGTCGCCAGCGGTGCGGCAGGTGCTGGCGTTGGCACGGCCGCTGCAGCCGGCACTGGCGCTGCTGGCGCTGCTGCCGCTGTCGCCGCGACCGCCGGTGCCTGGGTTCCGCCGCGCACGTCCGAACGCACCATCACCGCCTCGGCGAAGGAATCGCGCACCTCGACCTGCAGGCGATCGCCGCCACCCCTGCGCACCTGTTCGAGGATCATCTCGTGCCAGTACTCCGGTGCCGAGATGATCAGCTTGCGGTTGCCGCTGGCCGCCTGGCGAGCCAACTGCTGCAGCTGCGCGTCGGCATCGCCGGAGATCAGCTGCGCGCCGGAGATATCGGCGTTCTGCGCGATGGCAGTGCCGGCAACAAGCGTCGCCAGCAGGATCAATCGCTGCATGGTTTCGCCGCCTCGGGATTCGATGGATGCACTGCGCGCTCAGCCGCCGGCCGAGCCGCCGCCCGACTGGATGCCGCCACGGGTCAGCGTCATCGGGTCGAGGTATTTCTTGAGCTCGGCTTCCTTCATGCCGGTGCACTCGCGGGCCACGTCGAGGATCGGCCGGCCTTCCTTGTAGGCCTGCTTGGCCATCGCCGCACCCTTCTCGTAGCCCACCACCGGATTGAGCGCGGTGACCAGGATCGGATTGCGCTTGAGTGCTGCCGCGATGCGCTCGGGCTTGACCTTGAAGCCGCTGATCGCCGAATCGGCCAGCGCGCGCGAGGCATTGGCGAGGATCTGGATCGACTGCAGCAGGTTGTAGGCGATCACCGGCAGCATCACGTTGAGCTGGAAGTTGCCCGATTGGCCGGCGATGGTGATCGTGGTGTCGTTGCCGATGACCTGCGCGCAGACCATCGTCATCGCCTCCGGGATCACCGGATTGACCTTGCCGGGCATGATCGAAGAGCCCGGCTGCAGGGCCTGCAGCTCGATCTCGCCAAGGCCTGCCAGCGGGCCGGAGTTCATCCAGCGCAGGTCGTTGGAGATCTTCATCAAAGCGCAGGAGAGCGTGCGCAACTGGCCCGACAGCTCGACTGCGGAATCCTGCGCGGAGATGTTCTCGAAGTAGTTGGCGCCCGCTTCGAAACGGAACCCGGTCAGGCGGGTCAGCTCGCGCGCCACCAGCGGGCCGAAGCGCTCGTGCGCATTGATCCCGGTGCCCACCGCGGTGCCGCCCTGCGGCAGACGACGCAGGCGCTTGAGGGTGTCCTCGATGCGCTCGATCGCGGTGCCGATCTGCGCCGACCAGCCCGACAGCTCCTGGCCGAAGGTGATCGGCATGGCGTCCATCAGATGAGTACGGCCGGTCTTGGGCACGCGCTTGAGCTGGCGTGCGCGCACGTCGATGGTGGCTTTCAGATGCTTGAGCGCCGGCAGCAGCAGCTTTGCGCTCGCCACGCAGCCGGCAACCTGGATCGCGGTGGGGATCACGTCGTTGGACGACTGCCCCATGTTGACGTGGTCGTTGGGATGGATCTTCAGCCCCGAGGCTGCGATCGCGACGTGCGCGATCACCTCGTTGGCGTTCATGTTGGTGCTGGTGCCCGAGCCGGTCTGGAACACGTCGATCGGGAACTGCGCATCGAATTCGCCGGCGGCGACCCGCGCGGCAGCGGCGCGCACCGCCTTGCAGGCGTTCTTCTTCATCTGCCCGAGATCGGCATTGGCCTGCGCGCAGGCCGACTTGATCAGGCCCACGGCGCGGATGAACTCGCGCGGCATGGTCAGGCCCGAGATCGGAAAATTCTGCACCGCGCGCTGGGTCTGCGCGCCGTACAGTGCATCCGCCGGCACTCGCAACTCGCCCATGCTGTCGCGTTCGACGCGGGTCTTGCTCATCGTGATTCTCCGACACAGCCGCAGGGGCCATGGAAACTGGGCGCGGAGTATAGCCGCCAGCAGTGTCATCGACCCATGACCGGGCCGGATGCCGGCCGGGCGGATGGTATTCTTGGCAGCCTGCCGACCGGTACACGCCGCGCCATGTCGCTCGATCCCCTGCACGCCCTGTCCCCGCTCGACGGCCGCTACGCGAGCAAGGCAGCCCCGCTGCGCGCGGTGTTCAGCGAGGCCGCGCTGATGCGGCGCCGCATCGAGGTCGAGGTCGAATGGCTGCTGGCGCTGGGTGCCGCGCCCGCGATTGCCGAAGTCGCGCCCTTCGATGCCGCACAGGTCGAGACGCTGCGGGCGCTGTACCGCGAGTTCCGCCTCGCCGATGCACAGCGCATCAAGGCCATCGAGGCGACCACCAACCACGACGTCAAGGCGGTCGAGTACTTCATCAAGGAGCGGCTGGCCGCACATGCAGGGCTCGCCGCCGCGCTCGAGTTCGTGCATTTCGCCTGCACCTCGGAGGACATCAACAACCTCGCCTACGCCCTGATGCTGCGCGATGCGCGCAGCACCGTGCTGCTCGCGGCGATCGACACCTGCATCGACACGCTGGCCGGCATGGCGCACGCGCATGCGCAGCTTCCGATGCTGGCCCGCACCCACGGCCAGACCGCGAGCCCGACCACGCTGGGCAAGGAGCTGGCCAACGTGGTGGTGCGGCTGCGTCGGCAGCGCGAGCAGTTCGCGCACTCGCCGCTGCTGGGCAAGATCAACGGTGCGGTCGGCAACTGGAACGCGCACGTGGTCGCCTATCCGGAAGTCGACTGGCCGGCGCTGTCGCGCGGCGTGGTCGAAGCGCTGGGACTTCAGTTCAGCACCTACACCACCCAGATCGAGCCGCACGACATGATCGCGGAGCTGTGCGACGCGCTGCGTCGACTCAACACGGTGCTGATCGATTTTTGCCGCGACGCCTGGGGCTATGTCTCGCTGGGCTACTTTCGGCAGGCGACGCGCGCGGGCGAGGTCGGCTCATCGACCATGCCGCACAAGGTCAATCCGATCGACTTCGAGAACGCCGAGGGCAATCTCGGGCTCGCCAACGCCCTGCTCGGCCACTTCAGCGAAAAACTGCCGATCTCGCGCTTCCAGCGCGACCTGACCGACTCCACGGTGCTGCGCGCGCTCGGCACCGCATTCGGCCATACGCTGGTCGCACTGGACTCGCTGCAAAAGGGCCTTGGCAAACTCAGTGCCGACCCGATCCGGCTCGCCGCCGACCTCGATGCCGCGTGGGAAGTGCTGGCCGAAGCCGTACAGACCGTGATGCGCCGCCACGGCCTGCCACAACCCTACGAGCAGCTGAAGGCATTGACCCGCGGCCACGGCATCGACCGCGAAGCGATGCGCGGCTTCATCGCCGGCCTCGATCTGCCGCCGGAAGTGCGCGAGCGGCTGCTGGCGATGACGCCCGGCAGCTACATCGGCCTTGCAGCAGCACTCGCACGCGATGTCTGAAGCACCGCCGATCGAGGTCGCCGGCAGCGCGAAGTTGCCGCTGGGCATGACGCCGGAGCGGTTCCTGCGCAGCTACTGGCAGAAGCATCCGCTGCTGGTGCGGCAGGCATTCGCGGGTTTCAGCGGGCCGCTCGCACCCGACGATCTGGCGGGTCTGGCCTGCGAGCCGATGGCGTTTTCGCGACTGGTCGTGTTCGAGCGCGCCGGCGACGCCTGGGATGTGCGCAACGGCCCGTTCGAGGAAACCGACTTCGCGAGCCTGCCCGAGCGCGACTGGACGCTGCTGGTGCAGGACTGCGACAAGCTGATCGGCGAAGTCGAGGAACTGCTCGCGCCATTTCGATTCGTGCCCGAGTGGCGCATCGACGATGTGATGGTCAGCTATGCGGTGCCGGGCGGCTCGGTCGGTGCCCACGTCGACCAGTACGACGTGTTCCTGCTGCAGGGCGTCGGCACGCGGCGGTGGCAGATCAGTACCGATCCCGACGCTTCGCTGGATTTTCGCGCAGACGCGGCGCTGAAGATACTCGCGAGTTTTGCGCCAACCCACGACTGGGTGCTCGAACCCGGCGACATGCTGTACCTGCCGCCGCGCGTGCCGCATCACGGTGTCGCACAGCAGGCCTGCATGACGTGGTCGATCGGCATGCGCGCGCCGGCGGTCGGCGAGCTGCTGGTCGATTTCGCCGAGCAGACTGCCGAGCGTATCGGCGAGGACCTGCGCTACACCGATGCGGATCTGCTCGTTCCCGCCGACAGCGCCGAGATCGATGCGCAGGCGATCGCCCGCGTGCGCGCGCTGCTGCGCCACGCGCAGGATCTCGACGACGCCACCCTGCAGGCGCAGTTCGCGCGCTTCATCACCCGCTACCGCAGCGCCCAGCAGACCGCGCCGCCACCGGTGCGCATCGATGCCGCACAGTTGCAGGCCGCACTCGCGCGCGGTGCCGTGCTGTATCGCAGCCCGTGGAGTCGCTACGCATGGCAGCGCGAAGGCCGGGCCGCACGCACGTGGTTCGCCGGCGATTCGTGGCCTGCCACGCAGCACATCGCGCGCATCCTGCAAGGCCACCGCCAGCTCGATGCCGCCGTGCTCGGCAAGCTCGCTGCCAGCGAGCTGGCCCTGCTGACCGAACTGCACAACGCCGGCCATCTGGTGATCGACGATGCTTGAATCAGGATTCCACGTGGAGATCGCCAACTGGGACAACGACCAGCAGGCACTGCGCGATATTCGCACCAGCGTATTCATCATCGAGCAGCAGATTCCACCCGAAGAAGAGTGGGATGCGCTCGATGCGCGCAGCGTGCATGTATTGGCGCGCGACGCAGCGGGTCTTCCGATCGGCACTGCACGCCTGACGCCCGAGCGCATGATCGGCCGCGTCGCGGTGGTCAAGGACTGGCGCGGTCGCGGCGTCGGCGATGCGCTGATGCGCACCCTGATCGAACACGCGCAGGCCCGCCACTGGTCGCAGCTGAGCCTGCATGCGCAGGTCTATGCGATTGCGTTCTACGAGCGCGCCGGTTTCGTGGTCGATGGCGATGAATTCATGGAAACCGGCATCCCCCATCGCAACATGCGTCGCGAATTGGCGCCGCGCGCACCAGCGGTGCGCGCTGGCGACGCGCAGGTCAGCGCCGCCGCACCGCGCAAGGTCGAGATCGAAACGCTCCAACAGGCGATCAAATTCGTCGACGAGCTGATGGCGCACGCGCGCCACAAGGTATCGATCTACACCCGTAACCTCGACGGCCTGCTCTACGACCGCGAGTGCTTCCTTCAAGCGCTGCGCCGCATCGCGCTCTCCGGCCGTGGCGCCGAGATCCGGATCCTGCTGCAAGACGCCACCGACGCCGTGCGCGACGGCCATCGCCTGCTGCATCTGGCCGCCAAACTTCCCACCTACATCCACGTACGCAAAGTCAGCGCCGAAGAAGACCGCCAATACCCCTCGGCTTTCCTGCTCACCGACAGCGGCGGCTTGTATATCCGCCCCATCGGCAGCCGCTACGACGGCGACGGCCACAGTGCCGCCCCCGGCATGCAGGCCGGATTGCTGTACTACTTCGGGCAGGTCTGGCAGCGCTCGGAAGCGGATCCGGAGTTGCGGCGGTTGTCGGTGTAGCGAGACCCACACGGGTTTCCGTAGTGAAAGACGCGTATGTGGCGCGCAAGCCACCTGCGTCATCTCACATCCGCCAACAGGAGGCATTCTTGGTAGAAAGCCCAACAAACCTGGTACGGCGAATCGGAACCGCACGAAGCGGCGAACCGTGCAAGGAGCCGAGCCAGTGCGCTTTGAAGTGAGTCAGAATGCGGGTGGGGCTAACCGACATTCGCGTAATCTTCACGGGGGGGGGCTACGGTTGAAGCGCTGTGTGATCGCCTCTTGGTGCCAAGACGGCGCCAGCGGTGCGCAGTCATCGAAAGGGAGTTTGAAATGATCGCAGAAGTTCTTCTCTACTCGGCGCTTGCCGTGGGTCAGCTGCAGTTGGCTGTCAACCCGACTGAGGACGAGCATTCCGTTGAGCAGTGTGTTTGGACGGAATCGAAGTCAACGCTCTTGCCCGGCGATCCGCGCTTGCAGCGGCTTGTCGAAGGCTTGCAGAAGCAATCTGGCAATGGTGAGCTTCAAGAGCTTGCAGACCGGCAACTCGCCCGCGCCGCAAAGGTGCCAGTATCGATTGTCCTGGAGGTCTTGCGTTGCGGCGACGATGTCGCCCCCGAGAAAACTGACAATGCCATTCTCGCAGATGCCAAGTACTCTGTTGGCGAGATTGTGTCCATTCCAGGGATGGTCGCCCCAAACGGGTCTACGTTGGGGCTCAACTTCTGCGAGAACTCAATTCAGACTTCCGTTACATTCACGCGAATTGGCGGCAGGTGGGTTGTGACCAAGGTCGAGACTGAACTGCTGGTTGCAGGGTGCCCGCCGGTTTAAGCAGCACGGTCGACTTGGACTCTGGACAGGCCTGCCGACTCTCCTGATTCGGCCTCGCCTGTCCAAACCGCCCGAGCGCTTGCGGCCAGCATGGCCGCAAGTGTCCTTTTGATATTCGGGATTGGCGATCCGAGCCCGCCCTACTCCACCACATGCCACTGCGTCTGGCGGCCCGCGAGATAGATCACGCGCTCGCCGTCAAACAACGCGCCCTGTTCGAGCTTGATCTGCACCCACTGGCCGTCCCACTCGGGCACCTGCTGCTTGATGTTGCCCTCGATCGCGTAGACGGTGCTGGCATGCAGCGGCCAGTCGCCCTGGCCCGGGGTCGGGCCCTGGTTGTCCCACATGCCGATGGTGGGGCCGGGGGCGTGGCCGAACATGCCGAGCGCGTGGGTGTAGGTGCTGCTGACGATGCCGGCCTTGTCGGCGGCGGCGCGCGTGCGGGCGAGGATCTGGTTGCCGCTGCTGCCGCTGCGGAACTCGGCGGTCAGCAGGTCCTGCCAGCGGTTGCCGGTTTGCAGTGCGGCCTGCAGTCCTGCGGGCACCTCGGTTGCGCCGGCGCGCTGCACGTAGCCCATCTCCTGGGTGTCGGTGCATAGTTTCAAATAGCACAGGCCGACGTCGGTATGCAGCACGTCGCCGGGTTGGATCACGCCGCCCTCGCCGCAGAAATCGGTCTCGCGTTCGCACTTCAGGCCCGCTCGCTGCAGGTTGACGTAGGGCATGAACCAGATCGCGAGTCCGAGCGACTCGAAGCGCTCGCGGATGTACCAGCCCACATCGTCGGTGGTGGTCACGCCGGGCGTGATCACGCGCGTGCTGAACGCCTCGGCGATCACGCCGCGCGCAATGCCCATCAGCTGCGGATAGACCGCCAGCTCCGATGGCGTGCGGGTCTCCAGCCAGCGCACGATGAGTTTCTCCGCCGGCACCAGGCGCTGCGCGAATCCTTCCGGCAATACCTCCAGCAATCGCTGGTGCAGGCCTTGGCTCAAGCCGTCGGCCACTGCCCACTCGCGCGAGACGTTGATGCCGATGCGCTGCGGGTCCTTGGCCGCGATCAGCGCGCCGAGCGCTTTCCACTGCGCATCCAGATCGCCACCGGCCCAGGCCGACTCGTACGGTGCACCGAGCGGATAGCGGTTGACCGATAGCCGCTCGACGCTGCCGTCGGCCTTGCGGTTGAATACCAGCATGGTGGTACGACGCGCGGCAAAACTCGGCTGCGGCACCAGACTGAAGTAAACCGGGTCCTCGGCGTACTCGCGATTGAGCACCAGCCACATGTCCAGATCCGCCTCGGCCATCAGGCGCGGCAGCAGGGCTTCGATGCGCTCGGTCACGATTCGGTTCTCCGGCGCGATCCGCGCGCGCGGCGGCAGGATCGCGAAAGAATCGGCCGATGCGATGACGCGACCCTGTGCGGACTCGGGCGTTTGCGCCGATGTCGTCGGCGCCAATGCGGCGGCGGCGCACAGCAGCATGCGGGTGACCATTCGCTGCGTGCGAGAGCTGCTGGACGGAGTGTTCGATAACCGCATGGATTGGTGCTCCGGGTGGGTCTGAGCGCGATCCTAACCGCAAGCCGCGCGCGTGTCCGCAGCGGGGCGGGCCCGCCAACTGTGGCAGTCTGTGCGGGTCGCGAACGCGGCGACTGCCTTCAGGTGCGACCCCCGATGCATATCGTGAAACCCGCCCTGCTCTACTTCGCCATCGTGTTCGGCTGCGGCTTTGCGCTGGGCGTGATGCGCACGCTGTGGCTGGTGCCGGCGGTGGGCACGCGGATCGCCGAGCTGTGCGAGCTGCCGCTGATGATGGCGATCAGCGTGCTGGCGGCGCGCTGGGTGATGCGGCGCCTTGCGGTTGCTTTCGATAGCGGTCCGCGCCTGGCGATCGGCGCGCTGGCACTGGTCCTGATGCTGGCCTTCGAGTTCGCTGTGGTGCTGCCGCTGCGCGGGATGAGCATCGCCGAGTATTTCAGCACGCGTGATCCGGTCTCCGGCAGCGCATATTCACTGTCGCTGGCGCTGTTCGCGCTCGCACCGTGGCTGCTCGCGCTGCGCGGTCGGCGCTAATCGATCGCAGGCCCCATCGGGACCTGTCGCTTTGACGGCTATCGGCTGCGCGGTAACCTAGCCGGCTACGATCCACAAGACCCGCGCTGGACAGGGCTGCCAATGAGCAACAACTACCTCGATTTCGAGCAACCGCTGGCGGAGATCGAAGCCCGCATCCACGAGTTGCGGCACGCATCGCACGGCAGCGCGTTCAATATCGAAGACGAGGTGGGCAAGCTGCGCGCCAAGCTGTCGGCGCGCACCGAGCAGATCTTCGCGGGCTTGAGCGCATGGCAGGTGGCACAGATCGCGCGCCACCCGATGCGGCCTTACACGCTCGACTACCTCGGCATGGTTTTCGAGGAATTCGAGGAGCTGGCCGGCGACCGCGCCTATGCCGACGATGCGGCCATCGTTGGCGGACCGGCGCGGATCGATGGCCGCTCGGTGATGGTGATCGGCCAGCAGAAGGGTCGCGATACCAAGCAGAAGATCCGCCGCAATTTCGGCATGCCGCGGCCGGAGGGCTATCGCAAGGCCCTGCGCCTGATGCAGACCGCGCAGCGCTTCAAGATGCCGCTGCTGACTTTCATCGATACGCCCGGCGCCTATCCAGGTGTAGGCGCCGAGGAGCGCGGGCAGTCGGAAGCGATCGCGCGCAACCTGCTCGAGATGTCGCGCCTGCGGGTGCCGATCGTGTGCACGGTGATCGGCGAGGGCGGCTCCGGCGGCGCGCTGGCGATCGGCGTTGGCGACTGCACCCTGATGCTGCAGTTCAGCACCTACTCGGTGATCTCGCCCGAAGGCTGTGCCTCGATCCTGTGGAAAACCGCCGATCGCGCCAGCGATGCGGCCGACGCGCTGGCGCTGACCGCGCCGCGCCTGCTCGAACTGGGCCTGGTCGATCACATCGTGCCCGAGCCGCTGGGCGGCGCGCACCGCGATCCGCAGGCGATGGCGGCGCAGTTGAAGCACAGCCTGCTCGGCCAGCTCGACGCCCTGGCCGGCATCGATGCGGACGCCCTGTTGGCGCAGCGCTACGCGCGCTTGCGCCGCTACGGGGCGTTTCGCAGCACCTGAAGCAGGGTACACGCGGCCATGCGCGCGGTGGATCCACGGGCGGCACTCGCGTTGGCCGAGCAGCAGTGGCCAGCAGGCAGCCTGCTGGTCGCGGTCAGCGGCGGACTCGACTCGATCGCCTTGCTGCATGCGCTGGCCGCGAACGCTGGCGCGTGCGCGCGCGGCCTGCGCGCGCTGCATGTCGACCACGGCCTGCATCCATCGAGCGGCGAATGGGCCGATCACGTGCGCTTACAGTGCGCAGCGCTTCAGGTGCCGCTGCAGGTGCAGCGCGTGCAGGTCGATCTGGCCGGCGGACTCGGACCGGAAGGTGCTGCGCGCGCCGCGCGCCACGCCGCCTTCGCCGATGCGCTGCCGGCCGGCGGCATCCTGGTCGCGGCACACCACGCGGATGATCAGGCCGAAACGGTGCTGTTACGCCTGCTGCGCGCATCTGGCAGCGATGGCCTGGCCGGCATGCGCGCGCTGCGCCCGCTGGCACTGGGCTGGCTGGCGCGGCCGTGGCTGGAGGTGCCGCGCGCAGACATCGCGCGCATGGCACGCAGCGCCGGGTTGCACTGGATCGAGGATCCGTCGAATGCCGATCTGCAGCCTGCGCGCAATCGCCTGCGCCATGCGGTGATTCCGGAGCTGGTCGCGCACTGGCCGCACGCGGTGACCAATCTCGCGCGCAGCGCCGGCCTGCTGGCGCAGACCGGTGCGCGCGATGCACGCAATCTCGCGCGCGATCTCGCGTTGCGCCTGCGCGGCGACCCCGCGGTGCTCGGCGCGCAGGGACTTCACGCACTCGATGCCGGTGAACGCGGCGCGCTGTTGCGCCACTGGCTGCTCGACCTGCGCTTGCCGCCGCCGGACGCGCGCGCCTTGATCCAGCTCACGGGCCTGCTGGCGGCACCACGCGGCGATGCGGTGAGCGTGGTGCGCTGGCCCGGCGCGGAGCTGCGCCTGTGGCGTGGTCACCTGCATGCGATGCGACCGCTGGCTGCGGCGGCAATCGACTGGACGTGCGCATGGGACGGCCGTACGCCACTGACGCTTGCCGACGGCGCCAGCCTGCGCATCGAAGGCGCCATCGCCGCGCTTGCGCTGCGCGTGCAGGCGCGCCGCGGCGGCGAGCGCATCGTGTTGTCGCCAGCGCGCCCGCCGCAGTCGGTCAAACACAGCCTGCAGGCACTCGGCGTGCCGCCATGGCTGCGCGCCCGCGCTCCCTTCGTGTGGCATGGCGATGCGCTGTGGGCGGTCGGCGACTGGTTGCTGGCCGGCGAGTTCCAGCACACGCTCACGGCGATGGGCGCACACCTGCGCTGCACGCATGCGCCGCGTTGACCGTCCCCGGCCCCTCCGATAGGCTGCCCACATGTCATCGACCCCGCCGAGTTCCGCGCCTGCTCCGATCGCGGATTTCGAGCAATCGCTCGACGAACTGGAATCCCTGGTATCGCGGCTGGAGAAGGGCGACCTCTCCCTCGACGACTCGCTGACCACCTTCGAACGCGGCATCGCGCTGTACCGGCAGTGTCAGGGCGCACTCGATCAGGCGGAACTGCGGGTCAAGCTGCTGCTCGACCCCGCTCAGCCCGACCGCGCCACCGATTTTGAACCCGACACGCCCTGAGCTGACGCCGACCCTGCTGGACTTCGCGCAGCGCGCCGATGGCGTGCTCGACAGTCTGCTCCCGCGTGCCGATGCGCCACCGCTGAACCTGCATCGTGCGATGCGCTACAGCGTGCTCGGTGGCGGCAAGCGCATCCGTCCGCTGCTGGCCTATGCGACCTGCGTGGCGCTGGGTGCCGAGCCTGGCGCTGCCGATCGTGCGGCGGCCGCGGTGGAAGTCATCCACGCCTATTCGCTGATCCACGACGACCTGCCGGCGATGGACGACGACGCCCTGCGTCGCGGCCTGCCGACCGTGCACATCGCCTTCGACGAAGCCACCGCGATCCTCGCGGGCGATGCGCTGCAGGCGCTGGCCTTCGAGATCCTCGCCGCCGACCCCGCGGTCGCTGCCGACCCGGCACGCGGGGTGGCGATGATCCAGTCGCTTGCCACTGCCTGTGGCTCGGCCGGCATGGCCGGAGGCCAGGCTTTCGATCTGGCCGCAGTCGGCCATCGGCTGGATGCCACCGAACTCGAACGCATGCATGCGCACAAGACCGGCGCGCTGATCCGCGCCAGCGTGCGTCTTGGCGCGCTGGCGGCCGGCTGCAAGGATGCCGACGTGCTCGACGTGCTGGATCGCTATGCGCAGCAGGTCGGACTCGCGTTCCAGATCCGCGACGACATCCTCGATGTCGAGGGCGACACCGCGACCATCGGCAAGGCCCAGGGCGCGGACATCGCACGCGACAAGCCGACCTATCCGTCGATCCTGGGCATGGACAAAGCGCGCGCACTCGCGGCCCGGCTGCGCGCCGATGCGCTCGCATGCATCGCCGGAATCGCCGCTACGGACAGCGCGCTGGCCGATCTGGCCCGTTACGCGGTCGACCGCAACAGCTGAACCGCGCGCGCCACGCAGGCTGCCGGCCCCGCGCGGCCCCGCACTTGCTTTGCCCGTGCCGCGATGCTGCGGGTATACTGCGCCGCTTTCTCGTGGCCTCCCCAGGTCGGTAAATTTCCTTTTCGGCGCAAGCGCTTGCGCCAAATCCAGGCAGGTTCGCGTGACGACGCTTCTCCAGCAGTTCGCCCTTTCCTCGCACTTGGCCGGCGGCAACGCGGTCTATGTCGAGTCGCTGTACGAAAGTTTCCTGCACGACCCGAACTCGGTCGATGCAAAGTGGCGGGCGTACTTCGATCAGCTCAAGGGGCGCGAGGCCGGCGACATTCCGCACGGCCCGATCGTCGAGCAGGTCGCGCAGACCGCGCGCCGCGCGGTGCGTGGCCTGTCGGCGGGTGCCGCCTCGGCGGTCGACGATGTGTTCGCGCAGAAGCAGGCCGGCGTGCACAAGCTGGTGACCGCCTACCGCGCCCGCGGGCACCTCGCGGCCAACCTCGATCCGCTGGGGCTTGCAACCAAGCAGGCCGCGCCCGATCTGGAGCTGGGCTTCCATGGTTTGTCGGGTGCGGATCTGGACGTGGAGTTCAGTACCGGCTCGCTGTCGGCGCCCACGCGCATGAAGCTGCGCGACATCGTGACCCTGCTCAAGTCGACCTATTCGAGCTCGGTCGGCATCGAGTTCATGCATATCTCGGATGCCGACCAGCGTCGCTGGCTGCATGAGCAGCTCGAGCGCACCGGCGGCCAATATGCGCTGACCGGCGATGAGCGTCGCCGAATCCTGCAAAAGCTCACCCAGGCCGAAGGTCTGGAGCGCTATCTGCACACCCGTTACGTCGGCCAGAAGCGCTTCTCGCTCGAAGGCGGCGACAGCCTGATTCCGCTGATCGACGAGCTCGTGCGCCGCGGCGGCGTGCAGGGCATCAAGGAAGTCGTGATCGGCATGGCCCATCGCGGCCGGCTCAATGTGCTGGTCAACACCATGGGCAAGCCGCCGCATCAGCTGTTCGCCGAGTTCGAGGGCCGCCACGACGGGCCCGAAGATCCCGCGCACTCGGGCGATGTGAAATACCACATGGGCTATTCGTCCGATGTGGCAACGCCGGGCGGTCCGGTGCATCTGGCGCTGGGCTTCAATCCCTCGCACCTGGAGATCATCGACGCGGTGGTCAGCGGCTCGGTGCGTGCGCGCCAGCAGCGTCGCCACGACGATGCGCGCGAACAGGTCATGCCGCTGCTGATCCACGGCGATGCCGCGTTTGCCGGGCAAGGCGTGGTGATGGAGCTGTTCCAGATGTCGCAGGCGCGCGGATTCTGCGTCGGCGGCACCGTGCATGTGGTGATCAACAACCAGGTCGGCTTCACCATCCACCGGGTCGACGATGCGCGTTCCACCCTGTATTGCACCGACGTGGCCAAGATGGTCACCGCGCCGATCTTCCACGTCAACGGCGACGATCCCGAGGCGGTGGTGTACTGCGCGCGACTGGCGCTGGATTTCCGCAGCCGCTACAAGAAGGACGTGGTGATCGATCTGGTCTGCTATCGCCGCCACGGACACAACGAAGCCGACGAACCGGCCGCGACCCAGCCGGTGATGTACCAGGTCATTCGCAGCCGCAAGACCACCCGCGAGCTGTACGCGGAAAAGCTCGCCCGCGAGGGCAGCATTGGTGCCGACGATGCCAAGGCGCTGCTCGACGGCTACCGCGCCCAGCTCGATTCCGGCCGGATTGCAGCCGATCTGGCCGACAATCCGCTGGTGCCCGCGATCGACTGGTCGCGACATCTGGGCGCCAGGATCGACGACCCTTACGATACCGCCGTGCCGCGAGATCGACTGCTGCCGCTGGCGCAGGCGATCGCCAAGGTGCCCGACGGCATGGTGCTGCACCCGCGCGTGGCCAAGGTCTACGAAGACCGCGCCAAGATGGCGGCCGGCGAGCTGCGCATGGACTGGGGCTTTGCCGAAAATCTCGCCTACGCCGCGCTGCTTGCAGAAGGCAGCAAGCTGCGCTTCGTCGGCCAGGACTCCGGCCGCGGCACCTTCTTCCACCGCCACGCGGTGCTGCACGATCAGAACACCGGCGAGGCGAAGCTGCCACTGGCCGCACTGGTCGCCGATCCGCAGGACATCACCATCATCGACTCGCTGCTGTCCGAAGAAGCGGTGATGGCCTTCGAATACGGTTACGCCACCACCGATCCCGGCACGCTGGTGATCTGGGAAGGCCAGTTCGGCGACTTCGCCAATGGCGCCCAAGTGGTAATCGACCAGTTCATCTCCTCGGGCGAGGCCAAGTGGGGCCGCGTGTGCGGGCTGACCCTGTTCTTGCCGCACGGCTACGAAGGCCAGGGCCCCGAGCACAGCTCGGCGCGTCTGGAGCGCTTTCTGCAACTGTGCGCGCTGGACAACATGCAGGTGTGTACGCCCACCACGCCCGCGCAGATGTTCCACATGATCCGTCGCCAGATGGTGCGCGACCTGCGCAAGCCGCTGGTGGTGATGACGCCGAAGTCGATGCTGCGCAACAAGCTGTCGACCTCCACCCTCGACGAGCTGATCGCCGGCAGCTTCCAGACCGTGATCCCGGATACCACCACGCGCGATCCGAAGAAGGTCAAGCGCATGGTGCTGTGCGCGGGCAAGGTCTACTACGACCTGCTCGAAGACGCGCAGAAGCGCGGCGTGCAGGACGTGGCGCTGGTCCGCGTCGAGCAGCTGTATCCGTTCCCGCGCCCGGAAGTGATCGCCGAGCTGAAGCGTTTCCCGGCGGTCAAGAACGTGATCTGGTGCCAGGAAGAGCCGATGAACCAGGGCGCGTGGTACCAGATCCAGCATCACCTGCGGTTTTGCATCGGCGATGCCAAACAGCGCCTGCACTATGCGGGGCGACCGCGTTCGCCGGCACCCGCCTGCGGCCACTACAACACCCATGTGGCCGAGCACAATGCGCTGCTCGCACAGGCGCTGCTCGACAAGCTGATCGACGACAGCGTCAACGAATAGACCGCACCGCTTTCCACCCAGCGCTTCCCATCCAGGGCAGAAAAAAA
Organism: Lysobacterales bacterium; assembly: GCA_038249585.1. Classification (GTDB taxonomy): domain Bacteria; phylum Pseudomonadota; class Gammaproteobacteria; order Xanthomonadales; family Ahniellaceae; genus UBA4656. Next base: position 20,132 of record JBBSDI010000004.1, read on the forward strand.
TGAGCATCGAGGTCAAGGTCCCCGTCCTGCCGGAGTCGGTCTCCGACGCCACCATCGCGACCTGGCACAAGAAGCCCGGCGACAGCGTTCGCCGCGACGAGAATCTGGTCGATCTGGAAACCGACAAGGTCGTGCTCGAAGTGCCCTCGCCGGTCGACGGCGTGCTGACCGGCGTGCTCAAGAACACCGGCGACAGCGTCGGCAGCCAGGAAGTGATCGGGATCATCGAGGCCGGCGCCATTGCGGACACGCCTGCGGCTGCTGCACCTGCAGCTGCAGCCGCACCTGCGCCCGCAGCACCGGTCGCCGCAAAAGCCGCTCCTGCTGCCGCAACCAGCAGCGCCGAGCTGTCGCCCGCCGGGCGTCGGCTCGCCGAAGAGAACAAGATCGACCCTGCCACCGTCACCGGTACCGGTCGCCGCGGTCAGGTGACCAAGGAAGACCTGGTCAATGCCGGCAAGGCGCCAGTCGCAGCGCCCGCCCCCGCCACTGCCCCCGCCCCTGCCCCTGCCCCCGCCCCTGCCCCTGCGCCAGCGCCTGCTGCGACAGCGCTTGCCAGCGGCCCGCGCACCGAACAGCGCGTGGCGATGACGCGCATGCGCACCCGCATCGCCGAACGCATGATGCAGGCGAAAAATTCGATCGCGATGTTGACCTCGTTCAACGAGGTCAACATGAAAGCTGCGATGGAACTGCGCAAGACCCTCGGCGAGCAGTTCGAGAAAAGCCACGGTGTGCGCCTGGGTCTGATGAGCTTCTTCGTCAAGGCCGCCGCCGAGGCGCTCAAGCGCCATCCGGTGGTCAATGCCTCGGTCGACGGCAACGACATCGTCTATCACGCCTACGCCGACATCTCGATCGCGGTCTCGACCGAACGCGGCCTGGTCACCCCGGTGCTGCGCAACGCCGAGACCATGGGCTTTGCCGACATCGAACGCGCGATCGGCGACTACGCCAACAAGGCCCGCCAGGGCGGTTTGTCGATCGAAGACCTGCAAGGCGGCACCTTCACCATCACCAACGGCGGCGTGTTCGGCTCGCTGTTCTCCACGCCGATCGTCAATCCGCCGCAGAGCGCGATCCTCGGCATGCACGCGGTCAAGGAACGCGCCATCGTCGACGACGGCCAGGTGATCGCGGCACCGATGATGTACATCGCACTCAGTTACGATCACCGCATAGTCGACGGCAAGGACGCAGTGACGTTCCTGGTCGATATCAAGAACCAGCTGGAGAATCCGGCGAAGATACTTCTGGGGCTCTGACGAGAGCCTGGGGAAACGGGTACGGGGGGTCAGGGTACAGGGGTAACCACCGCTTCTGTGTACCCTGGTCGCTGTACCCTGAGCCCTCGCCTTCGCCAAGCACAACGCACTCGCGGACCCACCCCATGGACCAATTCGATCTCATCGTCATCGGCGCCGGTCCTGGCGGCTACGTTGCGGCCATTCGCGCCGCGCAGCTGGGACTGAAAACCGTGTGCGTCGATGCGTTCCTGGACAAGGATGGCAAGCCTGCACTGGGCGGTACCTGCCTCAATATCGGCTGCATTCCGTCCAAGGCGCTGCTCGATTCGTCCAAGCAGTTCCACAACCTCACCCACACCTTCGCCGACCACGGCATCAGCGCGTTGCAGCCGACGATCGACATCAAGACCATGATCGGTCGCAAAGACAAGATCGTGAAGCAGTTCACCGGCGGCATCAGCAGCCTGTTCAAGACCAACAAGGTCACGCCGCTGGCAGGATTCGGCCGCCTGCTCGCCGATCGCACGGTTCAGATCACCGCCCACGACGGCAGCAAGAGCTGCATCTCCGGCACCAGCATCATCCTGGCCACCGGCAGCGTGCCGATCGAGCTGCCGTTCGCGAAGTTCGACAATCGCCTGATCCTCGACAACCAGGGCGCACTCGACTTGACCGAGGTACCCAAGCGGCTGGGCGTGATCGGTGCGGGTGTGATCGGCCTGGAACTGGGCAGCGTGTGGAAGCGCCTCGGCAGCGAGGTCACCATCTTCGAAGCACTGCCGGAGTTCCTCGGCGCGGTGGATGCGGACATCGCCAAGGCCGCACAGCGCGAGTTCAAGAAACAGGGCCTTGATATCCGCCTTGGCACCAGGTGCACCGCGGTCGAGCTCAAGGACAATCAGGTGCAGCTGAGCTTCGACTCGGGCAAGGGCTTGCAGACGATGGTGTTCGACAAGCTGCTGGTGTCGGTCGGTCGCCGTGCGGCAACCGCCGGCTGCCTCGCGCCGGACAGTGGCGTGCGCACCGACGAGCGCGGGCGCTACATCGTCGATGAGCACAACTGGACCGGCGTCGAGGGCGTGTGGGCGGTGGGCGACTGCGTGCGCGGTGCGATGCTCGCCCACAAGGCATCCGAAGAAGGCATCGCGGTGGCCGAGATCATCGCCGGCAAACCCGGCCACGTGAATCACGACACCATCCCGTGGGTCATCTACACCGAGCCGGAGATCTCGTGGGTCGGCAAGAGCGAACAACAGTTGAAGGCAGAAGGCATCCCGTATCGCACCGGCTCGTTCCCGTTCGCGGCCATCGGCCGCGCTGTGGCGATGAACGAGACCGCCGGCATGGTCAAGGTGATCGCGCATGCCCAGACAGACCGCCTGCTCGGCGTGCACATGGTCGGCGCCTGCGTATCGGAGCTGATCGCCGAGGCGGTGGTGGCAATGGAGTTTCATGGTTCGGCCGAAGATCTGGCCCGCATCTGCCATGCGCATCCGACCTTGTCGGAAGCGGTGCATGAAGCCGCGCTGGCGGTCGACAAGCGCGCCATCCACAAGGCCAATTGAGTCCGGTGGAATCGTGCACGACACGGGTCGCGATGTTGATCGCCGCGCTCGTGGCAGGCATCGCACGGGCAGCGTGTCCGCTCGACGAAGTGGTGGTGAGCGGCACCGTGGTCGACGCCCGCGACGGCAGGCCACTGGCGGCAGCCACGGTCGAGGCCGGGTGGGATGAGCGCGCTGCCGGGCGCATGCGCGTCACCCGTCAGACTGCCGCCGATGGCGCCTTCACGTTGCGGATCCTGTTCGATACCTACTCCGGCCGCACCCTGGCCGGACGCGACGTGTGCAGCGCACAGCTCGAAAGCCTCGATCTGGCGGTGGAGCTGAGCGGCTACAGTGCCATCCGCACGACGCTGCCACGCGCGGGCGTGACCCAAGCGCAGCGTTTCGAGTTGAGTGCCGCGCCATGATGCAGCGCATTGCGCTTGCGTTGCTGCCTACAGACCATCGCCAGGACCGCCCATGAGCACTCCCGACAGCTTCCGCGCCTTCCGCATCCATGCCAGCGGCGAGCAGCACACGGCAGGCATCGAACAGATCGATCTCGGCGCGCTGAATCCTGGCGAAGTCGATATCCAGGTCGCGTACTCCTCGGTCAACTACAAGGATGGCTTGGCCGGCAGTGGCAAGGGCCGCATCCTGCGCCGCTCACCGCTGGTCGGCGGCATCGATGTAGCCGGCCACGTGATCGCCTCGCGCGATCCGCGCTGGCGCGAAGGCGACGCGGTGCTGGTCACCGGCTGTGGCCTGTCGGAAACCCGCGATGGCGGCTACAGCGAATATGCACGGCTGGAGGCCGATTGGGTGGTGCCTCTACCCGCCGGTTTGAGCCTGCGCGAGTCGATGGTGCTCGGTACCGCGGGCTTTACCGCGGCACTGTCGCTGCACCGCATGCTGGCCAACGGCCAGCGCCCGGAGATGGGTGCGATCGTGGTCACGGGTGCGACCGGCGGCGTCGGCATGCTGGCCATCGACGTGCTGACGCGCGCCGGTTTCGAGGCGCATGCGATTACCGGCAAGCCCGCGCATTTCGATTTCCTGCAGTCGCTTGGTGCAAGCCAGTGCATCTCGCGCGACGGACTGCACTGGGGCCAGCGCCCGCTGGAAACCCCGCGCTGGGCTGGTGCGATCGACAACGTCGGCGGCGGCATGCTCGAGGGGCTGACGCGGGTGATCCACCCTTACGGCAACATCGCCTCGTGCGGACTGGCGGGCGGGTACGAACTGCACACCACGGTGATGCCGTTGATCATCCGCGGCGTCAGCCTGCTCGGCATCGCCTCGGCCGGCACCGCCTACGACATCCGCCGCCAGGTCTGGGAGCGTCTCGCCAGCGACTGGAAGCCCGCCCATCTGGACCGGATCGCCACCCGCGAGGTGGGGTTGGACGGCTTGGCCGATGTTTTTGCTACGATGATGGCCGGGGAGTCTTTCGGCCGCACCGTAGTCGTACTCTGACTGCGGCAGACCCATTTCATCCATCGCAACAACAGGCAGACCGATTCCATGGCCCGCGTGCTCATCGTCGACGACTCGCCCTCGCAGCTGCTGGGCCTGACACGGGTGGTCGAGAAACTCGGCCACAAGGTGCTGACCGCCGAGGACGGCGCCGCTGGCGTCGAGGCGGCCAAGCGCGAACTGCCCGACCTGATCCTGATGGACGTGGTGATGCCCAACCTCAACGGGTTCCAGGCCACCCGCCAGATCAGCAAGGACCCGAACACCAGCCACATCCCGGTCATCCTGGTCACCACCAAGGACCAGGAGACCGACAAGGTATGGGGAATGCGCCAAGGCGCCAAAGCCTACGTGACCAAGCCGATCAACGAGACGCAGCTGGCCGAGGCGATCAAGTCGCTGATCGGCGAATGAGCCGGAATTGATCGATTCGCCGCGTGCGCTCAGCGGCGCGGATCAAAATCCTTGAAGGTCTGCGCCATCTGCTCGTAGAACTCGCGCGCCTCGGCATCCGGCGCCGGCGGCGTCGCGATCACCAGTTCCACCATCTGGTCGCCCGGCGGCGTGCCCGGCAAACCGCGACCCTTCAAGCGCATGCGTTTGCCGCTCGCGCTGCCGGCCGGCACCTTGATCTCGACCACGCCACCGAGTGTGGGCACCGCGACCGCGGCGCCCAGTGCGGCTTCCCACGGCGTGATCGCAACAGCCGTGCTGACGTCGCGCGCGGATACCTTGAAGCGCGCATTGGGCTTGTAGTGGACCTCCAGCAGCAGATCGCCGCCAGCGGACGCCTGGCCGGCAAGGCGGATCTGCCGGCCGGGCTGGATACCGGCCGGGATCCTGACATCCAGCGTCTTGCCGCCGACCTGCACGCGCTCGGTGCCACCGGCAAACGCGCGCTCCAGATCGATCTCCAGCCGCGCGCGCATGTCGCGTGCGCGCCGGACACCGGCAGCACCGGGTGCGGCACCACCGCGCGCTCGGCCGAACAGCGACTCGAAGAAGTCGCTGAATCCGCCGGCATCGCCGCCGTCGAAATCGTGTTCGTGGTTGAAGTCCGGGGGCGGTCGGAATTCCTCGCCCGGACGATAGCCGCGCGCGCGCAGCTGGTCATAGGCCGCGCGCTTCTTGCCGTCCTTGAGCACCTCGTAGGCCTCGTTGATTGCCTTGAAGCGCTCCTCGGCATCTTTTTCCTTGCTCACGTCCGGATGGAACTTGCGCGCCAGCCGGCGGTAGGACGACTTGATCACGTCGGCGTCGGCGCCGGGCGGCACCCCGAGCACCTCGTAGTAATCCTTGAACTGCATGGCCGGGCCGTTCCTCGAATGGTCGATCGATCAACGCGCGGCGAACCGGGCCGCGCGCATCGATCATGCCGCAGTCGCGGCAGAGATCAAAACCGAACGGCCCGCGGCGTGGTGCGCCGCGGGCCGCGAAGCTCGCCGCTCAACCGGCGGCTGTGTGCGGCATCGCGCATCGCGACCCTGCCTGGGTCGCTTGCGATGCAGCCGGCCTCAGGCGTTGATCGTGATGCGGCGCGGCGTGGTCTCGGGCTTCTTCGGAATCGCGATCTCCAGCACGCCGTGCTTGCCGGCAGCAGTGATCTTGTCCGGATCGGCCGAATCGGGCAGCGCGAATCGACGATAGAACGTGCCACGCGAACGCTCGACGCGGGTGAAGTTCTCGCCCTCGTCGCGCGATTCCTCCTTGCGCTCGCCCTTGATCGAAAGAATGCCCTTTTCCATATGCACTTCGATCTGGCTCGGATCGACGCCCGGAATATCGGCCAAAATCAGAAAGCGGTTGGCCTGCTCCTTGATGTCGACGCGCGGGGTCCACTGGCTGGTGACCACGTTGGACTGGTCGCCCTCGTCGACGCCGGCGAAGAACTTGTCGAATGCCTGCTTGAGCTCGTCTTGCAGGCCGGTCTGCGGATTGAACGGTTTGTAGCGCAGCATGGTCATGGTGGTCTCCGTGCGGTATGCGGGTCGCTCACAGTGGCGCCCCATGGCTCTTTAAGTTGGCCCTGACTGCCGAATTTCAATACCTCGGACCGACATGCGATGGCGCTATAGTCGACGGTCTCATCCAAGCTCCGGAGCATTCCATGACGATCCAGATCGGCGACCGCATCCCCTCGGCGACCCTGCACTATCTCAAGGACGGCGTGCAGGCGATCCGCAGCGAAGACCTGTTCGCCGGCAAGACCGTGGTGCTGTTCTCGGTGCCCGGCGCGTTCACGCCGACCTGTTCGGCCAAGCACCTGCCCGGCTATGTGGACAAGCTGCCCGCACTCAAGGCCAAGGGCGTCGATACGGTCGCCTGCATGGCAGTCAACGATGCGTTCGTGATGGACGCCTGGGCGAAGAGCCAGAACGTGCCCGCCGAGATCATGATGCTGGCCGATGGCAATGCTGCATTCGCCAACGCGATGGGCCTGGAGTTGGACGCCACCGCATTCGGCATGGGCCTGCGCTCGAAGCGCTTTGCGCTGGTGGCCAAGGACGGAGTGGTCACCCAGTTGCTGATCGAAGCACCCGGCGAGTTCAAGGTGTCGGCAGCCGAGGCGGTATTGGCGGTGCTTTGAATGCACCCCAATCGGCGTTCCCCGTAATCCCGTAGCGCAGGTCGTGCCGACCTGCCGCGGGGGTGCGGGAAGCGGTTTCATGGTGGGTTTTCGTATCGCGGGTCGGGACGACCCGCGCTACGTTGTCAGGCCGGCGGCGGCACCGCGTCCGGCGTGTCGCCATCACCGAGCCCGTCGACCGCATCGGCGTCGCCGCTGATCGCAGCGATCCGATCCACGCTCACCAGCGCCTCGTCGGCAGGCAGGCGGATCAGGGTCACGCCTTGCGTGTTGCGACCCACGCGCGCGATTTCGGAGACGCGGGTTCGTACCAGAGTGCCCTGGTTGGAGATCAGCATGATCTCGTGCTCGTCGGTGACCTGGGTGGCACCAACCAGCTCGCCATTGCGCCCCGAGGTCCGGATCGCGATCACGCCCTGGGTTCCGCGACCCTTGCGCGGATAGTCTTCCAGCGGCGTGCGCTTGCCGTAGCCGCGCGCGGTGGCGGTGAGGATATCGCCCTCCTCGGCCACGATCATGCTGACCACGCGCGCGTCCTCGCCCAGCGTGATGCCGCGCACGCCGCGCGCGGTGCGCCCGACTGCACGCACCGCATCCTCGGCGAAGCGCACCGCCTTGCCGTTGGAGGCGAACAGCAGCACATCACGGGTGCCGTCGGTCAGCGCCACGTCGACCAGCCGGTCGCCTTCATCGAGCTCGATCGCCCAGATGCCGATCGAGCGTGGGCGCGAGAACTCCGACAGCGGGGTTTTCTTGACCACGCCGTAGCGGGTGGCGAAAAACACGAAACGATCCTCGCTGTACTCCTTGACCGGCAGCATCGCATTGACCTTTTCGTCGGACGCCAGCGAGGGCAGCAGGTTGACGATCGGTCGCCCGCGCGAGTTCGGACCCGCATTGGGAAACTGGAAGGTGCGCAGCCAGAACACCCGGCCCGCGCTGGTAAAGCACAGGATGGTGTCGTGGCTGTGCGCGACCAGCAGGCGTTCGATGAAATCCAGTTCCTTCATCGCCGTCGCGCTGCGTCCACGACCGCCGCGCTTCTGTGCACGATAGGACGTCACCGGCTGGCTCTTGGCATAGCCGGTATGCGACAGCGTCACGACCATGTCTTCCGGCGTGATCAGGTCCTCCGTCGAGAGGTCTTCCTGATTGCGCTGGATCACGGTGCGCCGCGTGTCGCCGAAATTCTCGCGGATCACCGCCAGCTCGCCGCGGATCACCGCCAGCAAACGGTCCGGGTCTTCGAGGATCCGGATCAGCTCGCGGATCTCGCCGAGGATCTCGCGATACTCCGCAGTCAGCTTGTCCTGTTCGAGGCCGGTCAGCTTCGACAGGCGCATCTCGAGGATTTCCTTCGCCTGCGCTTCCGACAAACGATAGCCGGCCTCGTGCAGGCCGAATTCCTCGGCCAGCGTTTCCGGGCGCGAGAACGCAGCGCCGCTTTCGGCCAGCAGGGCGCGCACCAGGCCCGGCTCCCAACTACGCGCAAGCATGCGTTCGCGCGCTTCTTCCGGGTTCTTCGAGGTCTTGATCAGCTCGATCATCGCGTCGATGTTGGCCAGCGCTACGGTCAGGCCTTCCAGCACATGGGCGCGATCGCGCGCCTTGCGCAGCTCGAACACGGTGCGCCGCGTCACCACCTCGCGGCGGTGGCGGATGAACGCCTCCAGCACCTGCTTGAGCGACAGCGTGCGCGGCTGGCCGTCGACCAGTGCGACCATGTTGATGCCGAACACCACTTCCAGCTGGGTCAGCTGGTAGAGATTGTTGAGAACCACCTCGGCCAGCTCGCCGCGTTTGATCGGGATGTAGATGCGCATCCCGTCCTTGTCGGACTCGTCGCGCAGGTCCGGGCCGATGCCCTCGATGCGCTTTTCCTTGACCAGGTCGGCGATCTGGGTGATCAGCCGCGACTTGTTCACCTGATAGGGAATTTCGGTGACTATGATCGCCTCGCGGCCGTCGTCGTCGGTCTCGATATCGCATTTGGCGCGGATCTTGATCCGGCCGCGACCGGTGCGATACGCCTCGACCACACCCGCGATGCCGTTGATCATGCCGGCGGTCGGGAAGTCCGGGCCGGGCACGAACTCCATCAGCTGCTCGATCGACAGCTCCGGATTGTCGATCAACGCCACCGTGGCATCGATGATCTCGCTGATGTTGTGCGGCGGAATATTGGTCGCCATGCCGACCGCAATACCGGCCGAGCCGTTGACCAGCAGATTCGGAATGCGCGACGGCAGCACCGTCGGCTCGAGTTCCTTTTCGTCGTAGTTGGGCTGGAAATCGACCGTGTCCTTGTCGATATCCGCCAGCAGCTCGGCGGCCAGCTTTTCCAGCCGGCACTCGGTGTAACGCATGGCCGCTGCATTGTCGCCGTCGACCGAGCCGAAGTTGCCCTGCCCGTCGACCAGCGGGTAGCGCATCGAGAAATCCTGTGCCATGCGCACCAGCGCGTCGTAGATCGCCGAGTCGCCGTGCGGATGGAACTTGCCCATCACCTCGCCGACGATGCGCGCGCACTTCACGTACGGGCGATTCCAGACGTTGTTGGACTCCTGCATGGCGTAGAAAATGCGCCGATGCACAGGCTTGAGCCCGTCGCGCACGTCAGGCAGCGCGCGCCCGACAATCACGCTCATCGCATAGTCGAGATAACTCTGCCGGACCTCGTCCTCGATGTTGACCTTGAGGACTTCTTTGGCGAACTCTGACATTCAGCAATTCCGTTGACTTTCAGCGGCTTGGTGGCCGCCCCGACGGGGCTGGCAGGCCGCCGCGCAAGGGCGGAATCCTACCACGCGCAGGGCGTCGTCCGGGGTCCGGTAAGGGTGCCTGGCGGAGCGCTGGGCTGGCGCGCCGGAACGCCGCCCGGCTAGTTCTCAGACGCGCTGAAAACCGCCGCCATGCGCGCGGCATCCGGCCGCTCGATGACCCCGCGCTCGGTGACGATCGCATCGATCAGCGCCGCTGGTGTGACGTCGAACACCGGATTCCAGGCGCGGACTCCTGCGGCCGTGGTGCGCGTACCAGCGTAACCGAGCAGCTCATCGCAGTTGCGCATTTCGATCTGGATATCGGCACCCTTGGCGGTCGCCATGTCCACCGTGCTCGATGGCGCCACCACCATCACCTTGACGCCGTAGTGGCGCGCCGCGATCGCCAGCTGGCAGGTGCCGATCTTGTTGGCGCTGTCGCCGTTGGCGCAGATACGGTCGGCGCCGACCACCAGCCACTGCACCTGGCCGGTCGAGAACAGATGCGCGCCGGCGCCATCGGAGATGAGCTTTGCATCGATGCCGTCGCGGAGCAGCTCCCAGCTGGTCAGGCGCGCACCCTGCAGCCACGGCCGGGTTTCGGTATTGAACACGCGCACGATCCGGCCAGCGGCCACGCCGGCCCTGATCACGCCGAGCGCGGTGCCGAACCCCGCAGTGGCCAGCGAGCCGGTGTTGCAGTGGGTCAGCACGCCGCTATCGGGCGACAACAGCGCCGCTCCCAGCGCGCCCATGTGGCGGTTGGCGGCGAGATCCTCGGCTTCGATCGCGCGCGCCTCGCGATCCAGCGCGTCGAGGTCGGCGCCGGCATCCAGCCGCGCTCCCATCCGGTCCAGCGCCCAGAACAGGTTCACCGCGGTGGGTCGCGATGCGCGCAGGCCGGCAAGCTCGGTGGCCAGTGACGTGCGCGTTGGGGCGCCGCCGTGCGCGCGCGCGGCCAGCACCACCCCATAGGCCGCTGCGACCCCGATCGCCGGCGCGCCGCGCACCACCAGATCCGTGATCGCCTGCGCGACGTCAGCGGCGGTGCCGCAGTTCATCCACTCGACGCGGCCGGGCAGCAGCCGTTGATCGAGCAGCTCGAGATGGTCGCCCTGCCAGCGGATCGCGCGCACGCGGTCGTAGCGGTCGAAATCGATCGTATTCATGTGCGGCATTGCACCGAGGACCATGGCCAACGCTGATTGTCCGCGTTCCCGCGCGACGCTGCCACCGGTTCGCTGCAGCCGAGCTCAGGCAGGCGTAGGCTGACCCATGCGGCGCAGCCAGCGGAAGTGCGAGGCGACCCCGGCGAGGAACGAGCGATGCTCGCGGTAGCGCACACCGAACTCCTGGCAGGTTTGCTCGACCAGCTTCGACAGCGCCGGATAGTGCACGTGGCATACGCGCGGAAACAGATGATGCTCGATCTGGAAGTTCAGCCCGCCCAGCAACCACGCCATGACGCGGTTGCCGCGCGCGAAGTTCACGCTGGACTCGACCTGATGGATGGCCCACGCGTTGTGCACTTCGGCCGAGCCATCGGGTGCGGGAAGGAACTGGGCTTCTTCGACGCAGTGCGCGAGCTGGAACACCACCGCGAGCAGCACGCCGACCACCGCCATCGACATCACATAGAAAACCGCCACCACCCAGAACGCGTGGAACCACAGCGGGATGCCGAATGCGAGCAACACGAACAGCAGCTTGCCGCCGATCAATCCCGCCAGGTCCCAGCCGCGCGGTGGCGGAAATTTCTGCGGGGTGCCGACGTTGCCGGCGATCAAATCGCGGAAGTCGCCGTACAGCTGCCAGCGCACCGTCATGATCCCGTACAGGAACCACATGTACCAATGCTGCCAGCGCTGGATCGGTCGCAGCGGCTGGTGCGGGCTCAGTCGCGCAATCCGGCCCAGGTCGATGTCGGCATCATGGTCCTGGATGTTGACCCAGGCGTGGTGGAAGACCGAGTGCTTCCAGCGCCAGACATACGAACTGCCGCCGACCATGTCCAGGCTGAGCGCGGTCAGGCCGTTGATCCACTGCCGGTCGGAGTACGCCCGGTGCCCGCCATCGTGCTGCACGTTGAAACCGATCGCGCCGACCGCGCCGGCCATCAGCAGCGCCAGCGGCACCGCCTGCCACCAGGCATCGGCCCACAACACCAGCAGTGCATAGCTGGCGAAGAACCAGGCGAGGATCACGCCGGTCTTGAGGTACATCTGCCATGCGTCGCGCGGACTGCGCCCGGTGCTGCGGAAGTACTCGTCGACCCGGCGCCGCAGCACCTGATGGAAATCATTGCTGCCGGTGAAGCGCAGCTTGGCCTCGGTACCCGCGGTGGGTGGCGCGTTGCTCATGCGATTGTGCCTGGCTGCGGTGCAAGGAAACGAGGGCGAAAATAGATCCTGCCATCCGTGGCCTGGCGAAGTTTGCAAACGAGCCTAGCATTCAGCGCATGAAGGCCGTCACGATGCGGCTGGCTCAGGCCAACTCGAACAGCCCCGCAGCACCCTGCCCGCCGCCGATGCACATGGTAACCACCACATATTGCACGCCGCGTCGTCGCCCTTCGATCAGGGCGTGGCCGACCAGACGCGCGCCCGAGACACCATAGGGATGCCCCA